>NZ_JBNLYC010000011.1:0-68025 GCF_050172015.1 Bacillus sp. GMa5/1
TGTTATCCATAATTGGCATCATATTCGGCATTTGATTGTTATCCATGATTGGCATCATATTCGGTGGTTGATTGTTATCCATAATTGCCATCATATTCGGCATTTGATTGTTATCCATAATTGGCATTATATTCGGTGGTTGGTTGTTATCCATGATCGGCATTATATTTGGCATTTGAATATTTGGCGGTATGACTTGTGGAATAACTACATTTTCTTTCGATACATTTGGCGATACTATATTTCCTACATTCTCTTTCTTCACTTGTGGTGACACTATATTTCCTACATTCTCTTTCTTCACTTGTGGTGACACTATATTCCCTACATTTTCTTTTTTCACTTGCGGCGACACTATATTTCCTACATTTTCTTTTTTCACTTGCGGCGACACTATATTTCCTACATTTTCTTTTTTCACTTGTGGTGACACTATATTCCCTACATTCTCTTTCTTCACTTGCGGCGACACTATATTCCCTACATTTTCTTTTTTCACTTGCGGCGACACTATATTCCCTACATTTTCTTTTTTCACTTGCGGCGACACTATATTCCCTACATTTTCTTTTTTCACTTGCGGCGATATTATATTATTTTTTTTCGTTTGCGGAGAAATGATATTGTTAGGTTTCATTTTACTAATTTGAGGAGCAATTAACTCGCTTCCTTTTTTTATTACATCTGAAATTTTATATTCTTTTTTCGGTTTTATTGGTGGTTGTGGCGGCTGCGGTAATATATTTACCGAAAACTTCGTGTTTTCTTTTTCCGCCGGTTTTTGTTTTTCTATCACAGGTGGTTTTTGAATAACAGACGGTTTTTCTTTTTGAATTGGCTGTTCTTTTTGCACCTCTTTTTGCGGTTTCACCTGTACTTCTTTTTGCGGCTTTACCTGCATCTCCTTCTGTGGTTTCACCTGTACTTCTTTTTGTGGCTTTACTTGCATCTCTTTCTGCGGTTTTACTTGCACTTCTTTTTGTGTTTGTTGCATAGCTGGCTGCTGTGTAATTGGTGCTGATTGATACGTAACTTCTTCCTCATCTTCTATTCCAAGCGGAGTTGGTGTTGCTGCAAATTCTTTTTGCTGCACTTCTTTTACGTATTGCTTTGGAGGCGCTGAACCTGCTCCAGCCTGTTGTTTCATGTGAACACTCTTTGATGGCACTTTAATTTTCATACCTGGCATGATTAAATCTGGATTACTAAGTTGTGTATTTGTTTTTTTCAACGTATCAAAATCCACTCCGTACTTTTTCGCAATTTTCCAAAGGGTATCCCCTTTTTGCACGATATGAATTTTCAAATTTTCCCCCTCCTGTATAACTTATCTATAAGTAACAAATCTCATAAAGTAACTCTTTCTAAATAACATTAACTTCTTTTCACTTTTATCACTTCTTCGATTTTCAATATTATTCGAAGTAGAATAAGCATAAAGAACCACAATGATTTCTTCAAAACAATGTATGCCCATTTCGTTCTCGTTATGATTATATGTATGAAAAAAAGCAACGGGAATACCGTTGCTTTACACACGCTCTAACATACGATTTAATGCAAGAACTGCTTCTGCCGTTACTTGTTTGTCTACGCTAATAACGTTAATTTCTTCTCCTCTTTCTATCGTTTCAAGTGTCCATAATAAGTGAGGCAGATCAATTCGATTCATCGTTAAGCACGGACACATAAATGGATTAAGCGAAACAATTTCTTTATCTGGATGTTGCTGAATAATTCGATTCACTAAATTCATTTCTGTACCAATCGCCCATTGGCTACCAGATGGCGCTGATTCAATCATATCAATAATATATTTCGTTGAGCCTGCATAATCTGAAGCAGTTACAACTTCATAGCAACATTCTGGATGTACAATAATATTCATATCCGGATGATTTTTTCGTACACTCTCAATATTCTTCATTGTAAAATTTTGATGAACAGAACAATGTCCTTTCCATAAAATCACTTGAATTTCTTCTATATCCCCATCGTACTCTAATGAATCTGTGTGTGGGTCCCATACTGCCATTTTATCTAACGGGATACCTAAATCGTGCGCTGTATTTCTCCCTAAATGTTGGTCTGGTAAAAAGACGAGACGTTCTTTTTGAGTAAACGCCCAAGATACCATTTGCTTTGCATTAGAAGAAGTTACTGTTGCTCCTCCGTTACGACCACAAAACGCTTTAATTGCAGCTGTAGAGTTCACATATGTTAACGGAATCATCGTATCTCCAAATAATTTCGTGAGCTCTTTCCATGCTCTTTCTGTTTGTTCAATATCTGCCATATCCGCCATCGAACAACCTGCACGCATATCTGGTAAGATGACAACTTGATCATCTGTAGTTAACATATCTGCTGTTTCCGCCATAAAGTGCACCCCGCAAAACACAATATATTTTGCATCTTTATTGCTCGCTGCAACTTGCGCAAGCTGAAGTGAATCCCCTGCTGCATCTGAAAATTGTACCACTTCATCTTTTTGATAATGATGCCCTGGAATGAATAACATTTTCCCCATTTTCTCTTTAATTTCACGAACACGCTTTTCCATATCTTCCGTTGACATTGTGTAATAACGCTCTGGTAACATCGTTTCAATTGGCTGTACTTTTTCTAAAATACTCATATACGTTTCTCCCCCTCTAAGCCACTTTCCTTACTCTTCAATATTGAAACTAATATCAAGTGCTTTCACTGAATGTGTTAACGCTCCAAGTGAAATATAATCTACCCCTGTTTTTCCGTATTTCGATAAATCTTCAATTGTGATGCCTCCTGAAGCTTCCGTAACGATGGCACTTGGTACAATCTTTGAAAACTCCCGGATTTCATCTGGCGTACGATTATCGAACATAATAATATCCGCACCAGCAGCGACAGCCTCTCTCACCTGTTCCTCAGTTTCTGTTTCCACTTCTACTTTCACCATATGTCCTAACTTTTCTTTCACTGATGTAACAGCTTTTGTAATAGAACCAACAAAAGCAATATGATTGTCTTTAATCATGACACCATCATATAAACCGAAGCGATGATTAAATCCACCGCCGCACACGACTGCATACTTATCAAACATACGTAGTCCTGGCATCGTTTTTCGCGTATCACAAATACGAGTATAGCTACTATCTAAAGCAAGAACCGCTTTACGCGTCATCGTCGCTATTCCACTCATACGCTGAATAACGTTTAATATAACGCGCTCTGCTGTTAATAACGATGCGATTGGACCTTGCACTGTTGCAATAATTTCTCCTTTTTCTACAAGATCCCCATCTTTTTTATGAAGCTCTATTTCAATTCTCTCATCAATTAATTTAAATCCTGATTCAATTACTAAACATCCTGCAAAGACCCCTGTATCCTTCGCAAGAAACGTTCCTTTCGAAAGCAAGTTATCTGGAAAAATAAGCTGAGATGTTACATCTCTTTCTCCTATATCTTCTAAAAAAAATCGGTTTAATGCTTCTTTAACTTTTATCGTGTTCATAAAGCCTCTCTTCCCCTCATCACACAAGTTGTAGTTTTCTCTTTACTCGAACAATCTCTTTCTTTCCTATATTTCTATCTGGATAATCACTCCGGTAATGCCCGCCAATACTTTCTTCTCTTTGCAAGGCTGACACAACTATAAGCTCACAAGCCGTTAACATATTAATAAGTGTTATCTCTTCATTCGTAAGAACATCATGTTGTAATATCATATTTCGAACACCATACTTACTAAACCATCTCTTCGCATAAGATAAACTTTGCTCTGTTCGCACAATCCCAACATATTTCATCATGCATTTTTGTATTTCTTCTTTCGTCGGTAAATGATTCAGAACGATAAACTTTGCTTCCTTTTCAGCTAGCATGTTCACCTTTTCTTTTGTCTCTCTAGATAAAATGTGTCGTCCGATTCTTTTTCCAAACACAAGACCTTCTAATAATGAATTACTCGCTAATCTATTTGCACCATGAACTCCGTTACAAGCTACTTCACCGACTGCGTATAAGTTCGGAATAGACGTCTCTCCATCACAGTTCGTTTTCACGCCGCCCATGTGAAAATGAGTACCAGGCACGACTGGAATAAGTTTTTTATTTATATCGACTCCATTTGTTTTACATATCGATGACACGGTCGGAAAGCGTTGTTCAAAGTTTTGAATCATTTCGATGTTTAAGTACACTTTTTCACCCGCAAGTAGCTGTTCATGAATAGCCCGTGCGACTACATCACGAGGTGCTAGATCCTGTTCGGAATGTATATCCATCATAAAATGCTGCCCTTTTCCATTTATAAGGACAGCTCCTTCTCCGCGAACAGCTTCGGACACGAGGCCGGAACAACGCCCACCCGCGTATAACATCGTCGGATGAAATTGTATAAACTCTAAATCTACAAGCTCTCCGCCTGCACGGTACACCATTGCAAGTCCATCGCCTGTAATCGTCTCATCATTAGAAGTAAAGGCGTATAAACCGCCAATACCGCCTGAAGCTAACACCGTATAATCTGCATTGTAACGTTTCAATTCTCCTTTATTGTTGCGAGTTAAAGCCCCAACACATTTATCTTTTTCTATAATAAAATCGAGCACCATTTCCTGTTCCACTACCGTAACGTATGGAGCTACTTCTTGAATAAGATGCTCTAATAAATTCTTTCCTGTTGCATCGCCACCTGCATGTAAAATACGACGTTTTCGATGCGCTCCTTCTTTTCCAAGATGAGGACCTGTTTCATCTCCATCAAATTTCATTCCTCTTTCAATAAGGTTATTAATTTCTTTCGGTCCCTCCTCGACTAAATAACGGACCACTTCTTCATTGTTATAATGACACCCTGCTACTAATGTATCTTCAAAATGATCATTAGGATTGTCATATGTAGCTACCGCTGCGGCAATTCCACCTTGAGCTAAATGTGTATTATTATTACGTTTCGTCTCCTTTGTGATAATAATCACATTCTTTTCGTGACAAATCTCTTTTGCAACACGAAGTGCCGCAACACCACTTCCAATAATTAAGACATCTGCACTTGGCATAATTGTTGCCTCCTACTTTACACTTTTCAACTGTCTTGACACCTATATTTACATAGTTTTAAAATAATGACAAGAGTTTTTTTATAATTCTTATTTTCACTACCATTTAAAAAGTAAAAGAACTGTAACTCTTACTAGAGAGAGGAACTTACATGATGATATATCTTGACTATGCAGCTACTACACCTATGAGCGAGGAGGCGTTACAAACATATATGAAAGCAGCGTCGCAATACTTCGGAAATGAACAAAGTTTACATGATATTGGAGGAACAGCTGCTTCTTTATTACAAGTTTGCCGAAAAACATTTGCGGAAATGATTGGAGGAAAAGAACAAGGAGTATTTTTCACAAGTGGCGGATCGGAATCAAACTATCTTGCGATCCAATCACTTCTAAATCCCCGAACTAAGAAGCATATTATTACGACACCTATGGAACATGCATCCATTCGAAGTTATTTTCAATCTCTAAAATCAAAAGGCTATACGATCACTGAAATTCCTGTTGATAAAAATGGACTCATTTGTTTAGTAGATTTAGAGGCAGCTATTACAGAAGATACTGTGCTAGCAAGTATACAGCATGGAAACTCTGAAATCGGAACCGTTCAAAACATTACAGAAATCGGGGCACTTTTAAAAAAATATAATGTTTTATTTCATACGGATTGTGTGCAAACGTTTGGTAAACTGCCTATCCATGTTTTTGAGATGGGGATTGATAGTCTTTCTGTTTCAGCACATAAAATATACGGACCAAAAGGTGTCGGCGCTTGCTACATAAATCCGCAATCTCGCTGGGAACAAGTATTTCCAGGAACTTCTCACGAAAAGGGATTTCGCCCAGGTACAGTGAACGTTCCCGGCATCGCATCTTTTTTAACAGCTGCTGAAAATATATTAAAAACTCAATGGGAAGAAAGTTTACGTTTTAAAGAGTTACGCTCCTACTTTTTAGGGCAAATACAAACACTTCCGCTAGAAATTGAAGTAGAAGGTCATTCTACTTCTTGTTTACCACATATTGTTGGGGTTACAATAAAAGGAATAGAAGGTCAATATACTATGCTAGAATGTAATCGCCATGGTATCGCCATTTCCACCGGAAGTGCTTGCCAAGTCGGTAAACAAGAACCTTCGAAAACTATGCTTGCAATTGGAAAAACGTATGAAGAGGCCAAACAATATGTCCGCTTCTCTTTCGGACAACAAACAACGAAAGATCAAATTGATACTACTATTCATGCACTACACACAATTGGAAATCAATTTTATAGAGGTGTTAAATCATAATGAAACAAAATGACCAAAAAAAGATTTTAGGCGAAGAAAGACGACAGCTTATCCTTCAGTGGCTTCTCGCTGCAAATGAGCCGTTATCTGGGAATGAACTATCGAAGAAGACAAACGTAAGTAGACAAGTTATCGTGCAAGATATTTCCTTGCTTAAAGCACGAAACGAACCAATTATTGCGACTGCCCAAGGCTATTTATATTTAAAACCACAAGAGAAACAACAAGCTTTTGAACGCGTAATCGTATGCCAGCACAAACCAGCAGAAGTACGTCAAGAACTTACAATGCTTGTTGACCATGGCGTTACGATTAAAGATGTAAAAGTTGAGCACCCTGTATACGGTGACTTAACAGCATCCATCATGGTAAGCAATCGCTTTGATGTAGAGCAATATTTACAAAAAATCGAAAACACAAATGCTTCCTATCTTTCACAACTAACAGATGGTATTCACTTACATACAATTGAGGCAGATTCTAAAGAAAAGTTAGATGCTGCTTGTGAGGCGTTAGATAAAGCAGGATTTCTCGTTTATTAATGTAAGGCACAGAGTTTTTATCATTCTCTGTGCTTTTTTAATGCTATAATATTGTAATCAATCGTAAAGGAGATCAAATATGGGAATTGAACTCGTTCACTTTAGCATTGGCAAACCGAAACAAATGAAATATGGCGAAGATAAAGAAATGATAACAGGTATATGTAAAGACCCTACAGAAGAGGCCTTTCTCTCAAAAGACGGATTTCGTGGTGATGACGTAGCGGATTTAAAACATCACGGCGGTCCTGATCGTGCTGTTTGTGTCTACCCACACGAGCATTACGCACTATGGGAAGAGGAATTTCAAACTACGCTTCCAGCTTCCACATTTGGCGAAAACATTACCGTAACAAATATGTTAGAGCGTGATGTTTGCATCGGAGATACATATCAACTAGGTGAAACAATCATTCAAGTGACACAAGCAAGAGTACCTTGTAGCACAATTTCAAAACGTCTTGGCATCCCTGGCATACTGCCACGCATTGTAGCAACTGGATTTACAGGCTACCTATGCCGCGTTCTTCAAGAAGGTACTGTACGTAAAGATTCTAAAATTACATTACTAGAACGTCAACCGAGCAATGTTTCTGTCTTGTTCTCTAACGAAATTTATTTTCATAATAGAAAAGATAAAGATGGTATTGAAAAAATTCTTGCCGTTCCAGAACTAGCTGATATTTGGCGTGGTCAGTTAGAAGATCGTCTTGCGAAGTTAAAATAAAGAATCCCACCTTCTGCAGGTGGGATTTTATTAATCTATTAAAAAATATATTAGGCAATGAAATGATATTGACGATTAGACAAATACCAACATTCCATCTACATCTTACAACCAATAAGAAGAATAACTCCCCAGCACAGTAACAGAAAAACCGAGTGCTTCAAGTTCCATCGTTACGCCTGGCAATAATACGTCATCGTATGCTTTATCAACATCGATTAAGAAAAAGTAATTTCCAAGACCTGTTTTCATCGGACGCGATTCGATTTTTGATAAGTTTAATTTTCTCCATGCGAAAGCTGATAACACTTGATATAGGGCACCTGCATAATCTGCAGGTAACGTTATCATAAGTGTCGTTTTCTCTCCGCGATTCTCTCCGTTATTCGGGAGTACTGCTTTCTTTTTCTTATGGAGTACCAAGAAACGTGTGTGATTATTTTTATGCGTATGAATACTACGTCTCACAATTGTTAATCCGTATTTTTCTGCAGCCGCTTCATTTGCAATAGCGGCAATTTTCTCTTCAGGATGTTCTTTCACATATTGCGCAGCAGCACTTGTAGATGTCATATCTCGAACAATTACTCCTTTTAATTCTTCATTTAAAAATTTGTGGCACTGTGCAATGGCATGCGGATGAGAATGCACTGCATATACTTCATCCCACACTTCTGCATACTGCGGATGTACAAGTAAATGCTGCTGAATTGGTACTGTAATTTCTCCTACAATGGAAAGCGGCTGCTCATGTACAAGGTAATCAACCGTTATATTCACTGAACCTTCTATTGCATTTTCTAACGGTACAACTGCGAAGTCTACATTTTCATTTGCAGCTGCATCTATACAATCTGGAATCGTTCGATATGGTACATGCTCTGCTTCCGGAAAAAAACGACTCACCGCCATATTTGTAAATGTTGCTTCTGGTCCTAAATATCCTACTCGAATCATCGTCTTTTCCCCTCTTTTTCGTTTTCTTACTGTTATACCATACTTTTTTATATTCTTCTATGTAAATTTCGAATATTAAAAAAAAGACTAGCGTTCGCTAGTCTAAATGTTTCTTATATTCTCTTTGAGCGAAGAAGAAATAAATGATACATGCTGCGATATAAAACAGAATGAACAAACCTACTTTTCTTAATGATCCATCCATAAAAAGCGTATTATGAAACGTATATAACGCAACTGCACTATGCATACTCCCTACTATAATTGGCGCAAAAAATAGCATACATAATTGCCAACGAGAAATTTTCCATACTTCTTCCTTCGTCATTCCAAGTTTAGAGAGTGCACCATACTGCTTTCGGTCCGATGCAATATTATGGAACCATTTAAAATAAACGATACTACATGAAGTAAGAAAGAATAATATACTAATAAATGAGCCTACAAATAGAGTAATATCGCCGCCTTCTTTCATATTTACATACAACTCCATATTGCTTCGAAATGCATTATTATTATCTTGTTTCATATGTTTCCGTAAATCTTCATTTAATTTCTTCGTCTTTTCGATATTTGGTAATGTGTAGCCTCTATATATCATTTTTTCAGAATCAGGAACCTGATTTGCTATACTATCAAAATCTTCATCATTCATAACGAAGAACAGACCATTAATGTACGAAGGGTGATGGTTAAATTGAACCCCTTCTTTCTGACCGTTAAATACGAATTGATATGGTTGATTCATTACTTGCAATTGAATCTCTTTTTGATTATATACATTCGAATTATTGTATTTATTATAATAAACGAGTGTCACTGTACCTTTTTTAGGACGATACGTTTTCTGTTTTTGTTTCCTTGCTTCTTGGTTATATTCACTTTCTTTTATAAGCGGTACTATTGTTGTTTCTCCTTTACTAGACTGAAAGGATGCATACACTCCAACAAAACTCATATATTGAAAATCGTCATACCCATATTGATGCAGTAATTTTTCAACCGCACCTTCCTCAAAGACTTCATGAGTAGAAATACCTTTTTCTATGTACGAAAACGAGTGTACCCCTCCAGTTCGCCACATATCTTGCATGCTAGAAAAATATAAGAACACCGTACCTGTTGCTGTAACTACAAACGTCGTTGCCATAGACATCAGAAAGAAAAAGCGACCATTTTCCTTCATTCGATGTGACAATTGATTCACTATAAATAAATAAGGATATGTATACATAATCTTTTTATTTCTCTTTATTATTTCTAACACTTGGGTAGCTCCATGTGTAAAAGAAAAGTACGTTCCAAAAAAGACAAGTATAGACACAGGGAAAAAGTATATCGCTATCGTAGCCATCGTCACTTGTAGCGCCAATGCATACCCGCCCACTAAACAAGCAAAACCGAATAAACAGAGCCACTTTGATGTTTTCTTCTCTTTTTTATCTGTTCGAAATTCTTTCAATAACCGAATGATTTTTATATTCCATATACGTAAAGCACTTATAAAAGATAACAAAATAAAAACGACCATATATGTAATAAATGTTACACCAATCGCCCTTACGTCAAATATGACAGGGAGTTCTTTCGGAAGCCCCAGTAACATACTAAATACCATAAAAAAGAGCTTTAAAAATATCATACCAAGCCCAATACCGAAAATATTCGCGAAGACCCCGATTAAAATTTGCTCGGTCATAATCACTCCTATTACGTTAGACTTCGTTGCTCCCATTAACATATATAACCCTAATTCTTTCTTACGTGCTTCTATGAAAATAGAAGTAGAGTACAAAATAAATATGACGAAAAAAGAAATGATTATAACATTACATATGATAAGTCCCCAGCGTACGTTTTGATACCACATCGTCTCTTGCATATATGGATGCACAATGACAGACATATATGCGTAAGAAGCAAATATTGCAAAACAACTACTTAAGAAAAACACTTTATAATTACGCCAATTTCCTTTTATATTTTGCAGCGCTAGTTGCCGAATGTTCATCTATCGTCCTCCTGTAACTTACTACATAGGCAAAAAGCTAGAGGTTCCCCTAGCTTTTTACGTGTTTTAAATATCCTCTTTGCGCGATCATAAAGTAAATGGCAGAAGCTAAAATGTATGCTCCAATTACAAGCGCACCTGATTTCCACAAATTAATATAAAGCATTTTTCCTAACGTATGAAGAGCAAATCCACTATGAATGGAACCGATTAAAATTGGGATAAAGAAGATAACTCCCATTTGTCGAATCGCAATTTTGCGAATTTCTTTATCTGTCATACCAATTCTCTTTAACGATTTAAATTGAATACGATCTTGTTCTTTATCGTTAAACCATTTAAAGTATGTCATACTACAAGCGAAGAAGAAGAACAGTACCGCTACGAAGAAACCGATGAACATTGTAATTGCTCCACCTTCTCTTATATCCTTATACGCAAACACTGAATTTCTCAATTCCCCTTGCTTTTCTGGTACAATTTCATTTTTCAAATCTAATACAAGATTTTCTGTACTTTTCCAATCCTCAATATAATAACCGTAATATTTCGTCTTTTCTTCATCTGGTACGAGTTTTGCATATTTCTCAAAATCTTGTTCATTTACAATGAGATATTCACTATCATTAAAAACAGAATACTGCGTTGGATTATTTAATTGAACAGACTGCTTTTGTCCGTCAATTATAAATTCATACGGTTTCGTACGATCTATCTTCATCAGTTCATTTGACATATCAACCATAACCATCGTTGCACTACCTGGTGCATTATGAACTTCTGTAGGTTGCTCTCTCTTTTGTTTGCGCACTTCTGCATTATATTCTTTTTCTGAAATAATCGTCATCGGTACTTCATGTTCACTATTAAACAACGTTATTTTCTGTGTTGCTGGTAGTTTAACGTATGTTACTTTTCGTGCATCTTCAAACCCGTGTCTCTTCACAAGCTCCTGTACCTTTTCTTCATTAATAAGGTTATGCGTATTTAACCCCTTTTCCTCATATGAAATAGCATGTGGTGTAAGTTCTACCGTTTTCGCACTCATATTTTCAAAATATACGTACAGTGTACCCACCGCTGAAGATACTACCGCCGTAATGATAGAAATTACAAATAGAAAACGAGCATTATCTTTCATTTTATAAATAAGGTTGCTAAGGACGAACATATTTGGGTACGTATAAAAAGATTGCTTTCTTTTTTGTAATGCTTTTAATACAACTGTACTACCTTGTGTAAATAGTAAATACGTTCCGCCAATTGTCAGTCCTACCACCGGTAAAAAGAGGATGAGGAAATTCAGAAACGTTACTTGGAAGCTAAGTACATATGCAACAATAATACATCCTATACCAACTACACATAACCATGTAAATGCAAACGGCTCTACTTTTTGCTTTCTTGCCTCTCTTAATAAATCAATAATTTGCAAGCGTCCTACTGTCCAAACACTAAACAATGATAGGATTAAAAATAGAATAAAGTATACACCAGCTGTAATAAGAACTGCTTTACTATTCCAAACAAGTGGAAGTGTCTTATCTATTTTTAATAATACGCTTAACGCTTGGAAAAATAATTTTGAACAAAGCATCCCAACCCCAATACCAACTACAATTGCAATACTACCTAACATCAGTTGCTCTAATATAATCATTCGGCCGAGCTGCGATTTCGTTCCGCCTATTAATGTTAGTAGACCAAACTCTTTTTTTCTTGCTCGTAAAAACGTTGAATTTGCATATAAAATAAAGAGTGCCGAAAAGATGACCACAATATAATTCATCGATTCTAATCCTTTTGTGATCATCTTTCTCATACTAATATTACCGCTTACGACATCTGGATGATAAATAAAAGAAGCATACATGAAAAATACGACAATTGATAAACAACTACTTATAAGAAACGCTTTATAGTTACGCCAATTTCCTTTTACGTTATTAAGCGCGAGCTGGCGAAAGTTCATGATATTCTCCTCCTAGCATCGCAAGTACGTCCAGAATTTCTTGGAAAAAGGCTTGTTTCGTTCTTCCTTTATGTATTTCCGAGAAAATTTCTCCATCGCGTATGAAAAGGATACGTTCACAATAACTAGCCGCTACTGGATCGTGCGTAACCATTGCAATCGTTACTTTCTTTTGCTCGTGTAAATCTTGCAGAGCGCCCATTAGCGATTTTGCTGACTTCGAGTCTAAGTTTCCAGTTGGCTCATCTGCTAAAATTAACGTCGGTTCATGAATGATTGCTCTCGCTGCTGCTGCACGTTGTTGTTGTCCCCCAGATACTTCGTATACTTTTTTATTTAAAATTTCTTCGATGTTTAAAAACTTCGCAATTTCCAGTACTTTCGCATCAATTTCATTTACAGATTTCTTCGCCATTACAAGTGGTAAAATAATGTTTTCTTTAATGGATAACGTATCAAGTAAATTAAAATCTTGGAAGATGAACCCTAAATGTGTACGGCGAAACTCCGCTAATTTTGCAGCACGCATTTGATTAATTTCTTCACCATTTACAAGCACATGACCTGAAGTTTGCTTATCAATTGTTGCTAATAAATTTAAAAGCGTCGTTTTCCCACTTCCTGAAGGACCCATAATCCCTACAAATTCGCCTTCTTCTATTTTAAAATTTATATCGTTTAAAGCAGTCGTCGCTACTGAACCTTTTGATTGGTACACCTTCGTTAATCCTTTTACTTCAAGAACACTCATTTCTAATCCCCCTACGTGTTTTCTTCTTACATTTACTATAAGAAAAATAAGAAAAAGAAACGAGTGATTTCCCTTACAAAACGTTTTGTTATCTTACAGTTTTGTCATTTTTCTCATCAATGTATGATATTCTTCATCTTTTGCAAATTGGAATGTGAATGTTGTCCCTTCTCCTTCAGCCGATTGGACATACATTCCATGATGTAAATTATCGCAAATTTCCTTCGTAATATATAAGCCCATCCCAGTCGCTTCTCTCGTTTTACGTCCATTTATTCCCGTAAAAAATGGATCAAATATACGCTTTACGTCTTGCTCTGGAATACCAATTCCATTGTCCTTAATATGTAATAACACCTTTTGATTTTTCTCTTCAATTTGAAATTGAATTTCTTTTTTCTCTGCCGCTGAAATTTTTGTATACTTGATTGCGTTTACAACAATTTGACCTATAGCAATGCTCAACCATTTTCTATCAGATGCAACCATACAAGTATCTTCTTCAAACATCACTTTCGGAAATACAGACGATTGAATAAAGGATTTCCGATTTTCATTAATAATACCTCGCACGACATCTATAACATTTACTACTTCTATCTTATAATCTTTCGCAAACTGCTCTAGTCTTGCCATATGTAACGCTAAATCTAAACCATTTAGTATACGGTTATTTTCTTCACGAATACTTTCAACTGTTGCTCTTGCCTCACGATGCTCTTTGCCAAACTTTTGCAGCAATAATTCAATAACAGATACTGGTGTTTTCATTTGGTGAATCCATTGGTTCATAAATATCATTTGCTGTTGCTCTTTCGCATGCTGTTTATGAACTTCATTCATATATTGCTGTCTTAATAACGTAAAAGATTCAACGACCATTTCTTGCTCTGATGTATAAGATTCATCAATAAGTAAAGAGTCATGTAATGTATTTCCACCAGTAACATACTTTTCGATCCTCTTTAAAAACACACTCCGTTTTCGGTAATCGTAAATGAGGTATACAGTAAACACAACTGTTCCTAATAAAAGTCCATATAACCACGTACTCCAATCAATGGATTTCTTTTCTAAAAGACTTTGCAGCTGTAAAACGAGCCCAAATAAACAAAGGCTAACAATATAAGAAAGAATTAAAGAAAAGCGGTCCATGAGGTAATTTTTAACCTTCATGCCCTTCGCCCCACTCCGTAAGAAGCGCATAACCATATCCACGTTTCGTTACAATTGCATTTTTAATGCCTAACTCCTCTAGTTTCTTCCTTACACGTTTTACATTTACGGTTAATGTATTATCATCCACAAATGCTACTTCATCCCATAGAGCTTCTAACAGTTCTTCGCGCGTTACATATTGATTCACCTGTTTCATTAAACACTCTAATAAGTAAAACTCATTTTTTGTCAGTTCAGTTTGTTGTCCTTGCCACTCAACAATATGCTGAGACGGGAATAACAACAGTCCATTTACACCTAAACAATCACTCTCAGCGGCAGAAGCATACTCTCCGTAACCACGGCGAAGTGCACTCTTCACCTTTGCCATTACGATATCTAAATGGAATGGCTTCGTAATATAATCATCGCCGCCATTTTCAATCGCCATTACTTGATCCATTTCTCCTGTTCTTGCAGAAACAAAAATAATTGGTGCATTCGATACAGTACGAATTTGACGACACCAATAAAAACCGTCAAAGTACGGTAAATTAATATCAAGTAACACGAGATGAGGATTCACTTTTACAAACTCATCTTTTATTTGACGTAAATCACTTGCTCTAAATGATTGATAGCCATACCTTTCTAAATGCTCTTCTAATATTCCCGCGATTTTCTCATCATCTTCTACAATTAATATTTTATACATGTTCGTTTTCTCCCCATAAAAAAATTCTTCTAAAACCACTCCCCTTTTTATTATAAATTGAAAATTTAATTAGTGGGGATTTTTTCCTATATAAATCCGATTTTTACGATATAAAAAAAGACTGCCGTATTTCGGCAGTCTTAATCGATAAATTCAAATTCATATTCAAGAATTTTTACAATATCTCCGTCTTTTGCACCACGTGCACGAAGCGCTTCATCAATACCCATTCCGCGCATTTGACGAGCGAAACGACGTACAGATTCATCACGTGAGAAGTCTGTCATCTTGAATGTTTTCTCGATATCGTAACCAGAGATAACAAACGTGCCATCACTTTCACGTGTAATTTCAAATTTAACACCTTCAGTATCAAATTTGTACATTACACTTGTATCAGACTCATCCGCAACTTCATGTATTGGGAATTCTGGTGTTGTTTCTATTAAGTTCGCTACTTCAAACAGTAAGTCACGAACACCTTGTCTTGTTACAGCTGAGATTGGGAAGATTTTTACTTCGTCTCCCACTTTCTCTTTAAATGCTTGTAAGTTTTCTTCTGCATCTGGCATATCCATTTTGTTTGCAACAACAACTTGTGGACGCTCAGTTAAGCGAAGATTGTATTCTTTTAATTCATTATTAATCGTTACGTAATCTTCATATGGATCACGGCCTTCTAAACCAGACATATCAATAACATGCACGATTACACGTGTACGCTCAATATGACGTAAGAATTGGTGTCCAAGTCCGACGCCAGCATGTGCGCCTTCAATTAGTCCTGGAAGGTCAGCCATAACGAAGCTGCGATTATCACCAGTTTCAACAACACCAAGATTTGGAACGATTGTTGTGAAGTGATACTCTGCAATTTTCGGACGCGCTGATGATACAACAGATAATAATGTAGATTTACCTACACTTGGGAATCCAACAAGTCCAACGTCTGCTAGTACTTTAAGTTCTAGAATAACATCACGCTCTTGACCTGGTTCCCCGTTCTCAGCGATTTCTGGCGCTGGGTTCGTAGCTGTTGCAAAACGTGAGTTACCACGGCCACCGCGGCCACCTTTTGCAATTACAGCAGTTTGTCCATGCGTTACTAAATCGGCAAGAATTTGACCAGTTTTTTCATCTTTTACTACTGTTCCTGGTGGAACCTTTACAAGTAAATCTTCAGATTTACGTCCGTGCTGACCTTTACTCATTCCGTGCTGACCGCGATCAGCTTTGAAATGACGTTGGTAGCGGAAGTCCATTAATGTACGTAAGCCTTCCTCAACTACGAAAACAACATCTGCACCTTTACCGCCGTCGCCACCTGCTGGGCCACCTTTTGGTACATACTTCTCACGACGATACGCAACCATACCGTTACCACCGTCGCCGCCTTTTACATATATCTTGACCTGATCTACAAACATTATTTCACCACACTTTTTTCAATTGGTTGTAATATAACTGAGACTTCTTCGTCTCGCACTGTATAAGAAATGGAATACCATTTATTGTTTTGGGTCGCAAGCCAATTCTGTAGTTCTTCTACACTCGTTAGCTTACCACGAAAATCAAAAAAGAAACGAGCATTATCCGCGTCACATTCAATTGTGATACAAACATAATTTTCAACATATACGTCTAAACTATGCTGAAGCATCGAGAAAAATTGATTCGTCCATGTACATACAGTCTCATCTAAGTGAGATAAGTTATGTAATTTCCCTAATACTTCGTACTCCAATAAGCACGGCTGCTGTTTCCAATTATATGTTAAAATCCACTCTGAAAATAAAGGCATTGATAGCCCCATCAGATTGGATTCTTGTCTCGCTTCTTGGACAAAACGATCGATGAGACTATGAATTTCTTCCACTTTTCCAAGGGAAAGGTTTCCTTTCACCATCTGCATACGATTGAGCCAATCATGTCTTGAATGGCGCAATGCATCTATAATTGTCCATTTTTCATTCATTTAGATACCCCTTAATATAGAAAAACTCTAACCTGCACTCAGGTTAGAGTTTTCCGTGAGTTCTTATGCTTCTTGAGCAACAGGATATACGCTCACTTGTTTGCGGTCACGACCAAGACGCTCAAAGCGTACTACGCCGTCAACTTTCGCGTATAAAGTGTCATCGCCACCACGACCAACGTTAACACCTGGATAAATTTTTGTACCGCGTTGACGGTAAAGAATTGAACCACCTGTAACCGTTTGACCATCTGCGCGTTTAGCACCAAGACGTTTTGACTGAGAGTCACGACCGTTCTTTGTACTACCTACACCTTTCTTAGATGCGAAAAACTGAAGATCTAATCTTAACATACGTTACACCTCCTGCACTTTTTCTATTAAACGGATATACTTTCCGTAATCAAGTTCGATCGTCTTAAGCGAAACAACTAATCCTTCTAAAAGCGTTTGTGCTTTTTCTGCTGTATGAACGTCTAAATCATTAGGCAATTCATACGTTAAGAATCCGCCATCACTTCCGAGTTCAATAGTTGCTTGCACATTACAAAGTTCTTCCACTGCATTTATAGAACCAAACACAACCGCTGTAGTTCCAGCACAGACAAGGTCTTGTCCATGTGGCGCATAATCGGCATGTCCAGTCATTTTAAATGATTGGATACTTCCTAATTTCGTGCGACTTATCGTAATTTTAATCATGTTAACCAGAATTAAGCGTTGATAGCTTCAACAACTAGCTTAGTGTAAGGTTGACGATGACCTTGTTTCTTACGATTGTTCTTTTTCGCTTTGTATTTGAAAACGATAATTTTCTTAGCGCGACCTTGTTTTTCAACTTTCGCAGTAACTGTTGCACCTTCTACAACTGGGCTACCAACTTTAACGTTTTCGCCACCAACGAAAAGAACTTTGTCAAAAGTAACAGTTTCACCAGCTTCAACATCTAATTTTTCAATGTAGATTGCTTGACCAGCTTCAACTTTAATTTGTTTTCCACCTGTTTCGATAATTGCGTACATACTTGCACCTCCTCTTAATTACTAAGACTCGCCAAAAACGAGGTAGACATAAATGCCTTTAGGGAACCTGTCTTGTGCGGTTGTAGCATATAGCCGTTTAGGTGCTATAAACTATAACATAAAGATGTTATCATGAATCATAGACGGTTGTCAATAAATGTTCTGCTAACTATTTTTTCCGCTCTACAATTTCTTTTTTACTTCCAAAACGAACGATAGCATACTTTTCGATATTATCATCTTTGAAATAAATTTCAAATGGAATATTTTTTTGTAATTCTTTTTGCAAAAACTGTTTTTGCAGTTCTTTAGGCGCAGCGATTAATACCGCTTCATCTTCTATATTGCCATATGTGATTAGTTCTCTCTCTAACTCATACGCAATTGTTTCATGCGACATCACATAACCCGTCGCTTTGCAAGGTACACACTCTTTTAATAATACGTCCCGTAAAGAATGCTTTTTACGTTTACGTGTCATTTCCAAAATCCCTAGCTCCGTAAAGCCGAGCACCCTTGTATATGTGCGGTCATCTTGCATAGCAGCTATAAGACATTCTCTTACCTTTTCTTTATCTTCTCTTTTTTTCATATTAATAAAATCAATTAATATCATACCACCAATATCACGAAGTCTTAATTGGCGTGCAATTTCTTCAGCTGCCATCTCATTTGTGCGAAGTACTGTATCTTGTAAATTTTGTTTTCCCGTAAACTTGCCCGTATTCACATCAATTACAGTCATCGTCTCCATTTGTTCTACAATTAAATAAGCACCATTTGGAAGCCACACAATTTTTTGGAGTGCTTTCTCAATTTCACGCTCTATTCCAAAATGGTTAAACATCGAAGACTTTTCATTATAAAAAGATACTTTTTCTTTTCCAACTTTGTCTTCTAATTCTTTTACTATACTTCTTGTATCTACAACTACTTTTTCAATGGTTTCAATTGGATTCTCTTGAAATACACGATCTAAAAAGGTCGCCGGTCGATGAAGTAATAACGGCGCCTTTCCTTGGCCCTCTTTTCTTTTTAACTCTTCATACAACTGTTGTAACCCTTGCATTTCAGCTTGTATTTCTTCAATTGCTCCTTTTTCAGAAGCAGAGCGGAAAATGTATCCCCCCGTTCCCTCTATTTCAATTTGGAGTAACTGTTGTCTTCTTTTATTATTTTTTATTTTTCGAGAAACAGCGCGCATCTCATCAAACGGCATATAAACGACATATTTCCCGGTAAATTCTATATTCGCTGTCAATTTAGGCCCTTTCGTATCAATTGCCTCTTTCACAACTTGTACGAGTATCGCTTGCCCTTCATGTATACGATAAGAAGATGGTACATCATCGTATGAAAGGTAAGCATGTTTTTCTAAACCGATGTTTACAAAAGCTGCATTCATTCCAGCAATTGTTCTTACGACACGTCCAACATAAATATGCCCAACAATCTCTTGCTCTTCATTACGTTTCCATAAAAACTCAACAATTTTTTTCTTCTCTTCAATTGCAACGCGCTTTTCCGAACCAGCATAATTCACATATAACGTTTTCAAAATTATTTCCTCACTTTATAATCTTCTTTGCTTTTACAATAATAAAAGGTTAGTGCTATCGTCAACACTAACCGATTAATTCTTCAACTGATGAAGTTGTTCGTTTTTCAGTAAAATATGCATAGAGCAATTCATTTTCATCCAATGTGTAATGCTCTTTATATTTTCCACGGACGATAATAGAATGCTTATATCCTCTACGAAATTTTGTGAAGATCGTATATAAACGATCTTCCGTTTGCACTTCAATAGGTGCAATCTTTTCGATTCCTCTTTTGTTTCCATAATAACGTTCTAATAAAAAACGCATAAATGCATACCGTCTTTGTTTCCACTCTTGATATAATGACACTGCTAAAAATATGAGTAGTACCCACATCATAATATTGTTACTATTCCAGAGTAACTGCCATCCTAATATTACACCAAAAAAAACACATGACAATTGCATCATCTTTTCATGTGCTTGTAAATAAGGGAAACGATATGATAATACATTAAACAATACTTTCCCGCCATCTAACGGCCAAATAGGGAGTAAATTAAATGCTAAAATAATTATATTATTCCACATAAAGAAATAATATAAATCTGTATTCAGCCAACCGACTTCGAACAACATATAACCTACCAGCATCATCCAAACATGTTGAATCGGTCCTGCAATTACGACAACAAGTTCCTCTTTCAATGACTTATTACCATGTTCCTCAAGCTCGGCCACGCCACCAAACGGCAAAAGTTGAATTCTTTTTATACGCCAATTATAGTGTGCTGCTGCAAAAGCATGCCCAAGTTCATGAATAAGAACAATACAAAATAACAGTATTAACTCTTTAAAACGCGCAGTAAAAATACCAATGACAATAATAACCCAAAATAATGGATGCACGGAAATTTTCGTTAAAACGTCCCTATATTTAATCAAATGATATCACCTGGATCGGATCAATAAATTTTTCATTCTTTTTTATCGCGAAATAAAACTTTCCATTTTTATCATTTGTATCATTACTCACCGTTCCAATTTTTTGTTTCTTTGAAACGTAATCATATAATTTCACTGACATATCGTTTAAGTTTGCATACCATGACTCCGTACCATCTGCATGTTGAATTTGAACTGTATTTCCAAGTTCCTCTTTCTTGCCTGCAAAAACAACTAACCCTTCATTTACTGACTCCACTTTTGCATTTGTAGCTGTTTGGACAAATACACCTTGGCCATTTTTTTGAAACCCTTGCATTACCTTTCCAGAAGCAGGAATTGCATAATCCTTTTGCTGAATACTTCCTTCTTTTTTCTCGTTCGGCGAATAGAATACGAGCGGTTTTCCAAATTGCTTTTCATACCATTTCGCTACAGTAGCAAACTGAAATTCCTCTTTCATCACTTTTTCTGTAACAGCTTTAGCTCCATTGAATGAAGAAGGAGCATTCTTATATAAAATAGCAACCGAAAGAACTAATATTGCTGATAATAAAACTTTGAAGAAAAAGACTTCCTTTCGAAATAAAGGATGCATTTCCTTTTCTCCATCTTCAATAAATACCGCTTCACTATCGAAATTCCCTCCGTTAAAATACTGCTCTTCCTCCATCCTTTCTTGCTCGGCCTTCCTTTTTGCAATCCGCTTTTTAATTTCTTCTACGCGTCTATTCTTCATACTGTCTCCTTTCTTTCGTTAAGCTAATTTCATTAGAAACAGTTGTATACAGTTTGTACATATGTATGAGCTAAGAAAGAAAGATATTCGTGTGAAGAAAAAAGAAAGCACCTCGCATATGTGCGAAGTGCTCTTAACGGATTCCAAAGAAGTTTTTCACCTTTGCAAATACCGATACCTTTTCTTGTTCAAATGCTTGTAATGGTACATTCTCACCTAACAAGCGTCTTGCAATATTACGATAAGCCAACGCTGCTTTTCCGCTTGGTTGCAACGCCACAGGTTCACCTGTATTTGTAGCTCGAATAACTTCATCGTCATCTTCGACAACACCAAGAAGCTCGATTGACAATGTACGTACAATTTCATCAACATCTAACATATCCTGTTCATGAAGCATATGACTACGTACACGGTTAATAACAAGTTTCGGTGGTTCAATATCCTCTTTTTCTAAAAGCCCAATAATACGATCCGCATCGCGCATTGAGGATACTTCTGGAGTCGTAACAACGATTGCTTTATCCGCACCAGCTACCGCATTTTTAAATCCCTGCTCAATCCCCGCAGGACAATCGATTAATATGTAATCATAATCTTGACGTAATACTTGTATTAATTCATCCATTTGTTCAGGTGTTACCGCTGATTTATCACTCGTTTGTGCTGCAGGTAATAAATAAAGATCATCAAAACGTTTGTCTTTAATAAGAGCCTGAGGTAAACGGCAACGCCCTTCAACGACATCAACAAGATCAAATACAATACGATTTTCCAGCCCCATTACTACGTCTAAATTTCGAAGACCGATATCTGTGTCAATTAAGCACACTTTCTTTCCAGATAACGCTAGGGCCGTACCAATGTTCGCAGATGTAGTAGTTTTACCTACTCCGCCTTTTCCAGATGTAATTACTATTGCCTCTCCCACAGCTATACAATTCCCCTTTCTAACTTTGTTAAATTAGGTCTAAGATGAGTGAGAAGTTGCAGGCGATCGACAACAATGTGATTGTTCTCATTAATATACGCACATTCTGCCGCCTCCGCTCCGTCTTCTTTCTCTTCCGGAGCCCGCATTGCCACATCACTAATTCGAAGTTGCATCGGGTTCATAACAGATGCAGCGATTACAGCATCCGAATCCCCATAATACCCAGCATGTGCAATTCCTCTTAATGATCCTACGACAAAAATATTCCCCCCAGCGATAACCGTTCCGCCTGGATTAACATCTCCAATTAACAACAAATTTCCTTTTACATGTAAAACTTGTCCAGAGCGAACAATTTTGGAAATAGGGACAATTTCTGTTTCTTCTTTCCAAGCTATTGCTTCTGCTTTAGTGATAACATCACTTTCAATTGAATCCACAACAAGATTCTTTTTATTACGAATTAACGTACGAATCTCTTCTTGTTGGACTTCTGTTAAATAACGATTTCCTACTTTCACATGCACTTCAATTAAAGAGCGCCCATCACCATCGTAGTAATGTGTAGAAAGTTTTTCGTCTAATTCCACCAATAATTCTGAGAATGAACAACAATCATCTAAATGAAGCGTTATCCCATCTTTTGTCCCTTTTATCGTTACATTTTGTTGCTTTTTTTCTTCCACTAAAGTTCACCCCACCGATTCAATTCGACATAAAATTAGAAAATCCTTTTTTCTTTTTCTTCCATCGCTTTTGAAAGACGCACTATATATCGTCTCAGTGGGAAACAAACTATCAATAAGAAAATAGCATTTAACAATAAAGTAGAAAGGAGACGATCTGTGAAAAAGACATACGCTGGCATATGAGTACGTCCTAATAAAGTTAAGAATCCATACACATAATACTCTAGTGCTACAACACTAGCTAATATGATAGAAACAACAATAAATAAATTCAATTGTAGTACTTTCATCACACTATATACTAAATAAGCTAAAATCGGATAAGCAAAAATATATATCCCGACAAGTTCTGTGTATACGGTATCAAATAAGAAGCCAAATAATAGTCCGTAATAAATCCCTTGGACCGGACTATAATACACTGTAATAAAACATAAGACGATTATAAAGAAATGCGGTGCTGCTATGCTGTCTTTCCAAAACACATCCGTTGGAACAACAGTAGCAAACATATTTTCAAATAGAAACACAAAAAGGAGCAAAAGAGGAAGAGCTGCTCTTTTTAATATCTTCATCATCTCTTCTTCTCCTCCTATTCTAATGGCGCTGAAGGTGTTGCACGTTTAGCAACCGTAATATGCTCTACGTCATTTAAATCAGCGGCAGGTTTTACATAAGCTGTTTTTGTTAAGCCATATGCATCTGGCTGAACTTCAACGATTTTTCCAATTACAAGACCTTTCGGGAAAATATCACCCAGTCCAGATGTTACAACTAGTTGATCTTTCTCTACCGGTGCATCAGAGCCAATCTTTGTGAAAAGAAGTAATTGCTTTTCTTTGTCATAACCTTCAATCAATCCAAAGATTTTCTCTTGCCCTTGTACAATAGCAGAAACGCGATTTGTTCGGCTCATAGAACTTAGTAATTCTACTGATGATGTAAACTGAGATACACTTTTCACTCTTCCAACTAACCCTTGTGAAGTTACTACAGCCATATCTTTTTTAATTCCTTGCTGTGCCCCTTTATCAATTCCAATTAAATCGTACCATTTATCTGGATTACGAGAAACAACAGTAGCTGGAATTTCAGTATACCCGCTATTTAACTCTTTTTTACCAGTTAGCTCTTGTAGCTTCTTGTTATCATCTTCTAATTGTTTTACTTTCCCTGATAGACCTGCATAATTATCTAATTTTGCTTTTAATTCTTTATTCTCTTCATACGTGCGCTTTACATCCTCTACATTTTCGAAGAATCCAGCTACGTATTTCGCTGGCTTTTGGAATACACGTTCTACAACACCGACAGTATCTTTAACAAACTGCTCTGGCCATGTTAAACTGTTCCGTTCTTTCAATGAGATTCCAATCAATGCCACGAGAAGAATAATACTAACCAACAAAACAATTAATCTTTTGTTTAAGAAAAACTGTGGCACGTTCACACCCTCTTAATTTCACTGATTTTTATTTTGCAATATTATCGAGCAGCAGTTTTGAAAAGATCGATATTGTCTAATGCTTTACCTGTTCCAATTGCTACGCAATCTAATGGATCTTCTGCAACAAGAACTGGCATTTTCGTTTCTTCACTAATTACTTTATCTAAATTACGTAGTAATGCCCCGCCACCTGTTAATACGATACCGCGGTCCATAATATCAGCCGCTAATTCAGGTGGAGTTTTTTCTAACGTATTTTTAACTGATTCTACAATCGCATCTACTGTATCTTTTAATGCATCTGCAATTTCTTCTGGCTGAATTAGTACTGTTTTTGGTAAACCACTTACTAAATCACGACCGCGAATTTCCATAGGCTCGATACCTTCTGGCTCGCCTGCAGAACCAATTTCTAATTTTAATGCTTCAGCTGTTCTTTCACCGATCATTAAGTTATAGCTTTTCTTAATGTACTGAATGATTGAATCGTCCATATCATCACCAGCAACACGGACTGACTGGCTTGTTACAATACCACCTAGAGAAATAATTGCAACTTCTGTTGTACCACCACCGATATCAACAACCATACTACCAGTTGGTTCCCAAACAGGTAAGTTTGCACCAATCGCTGCTGCAAATGGCTCTTCGATAGGATAAGCATCACGAGCACCCGCTTGACGAGTCGCATCGATTACTGCACGTCTTTCTACAGCTGTAATACCAGATGGTACACATACCATTACATACGGCTTACGTGAGAAGAAACCGTTTGATTTTTGAGCTTGTTGAATGTAATATTTCATCATTGTTGCAGTTGTTTCGTAATCAGCAATTACACCGTCTTTCATCGGGCGAAGTGCCACAACGTTCCCTGGTGTACGACCAATCATTTGTTTTGCGTCGCTACCTACAGCAACGATTTGTTTCGTATCAGTTTGTAACGCCACTACTGAAGGTTCACGTAAAACTACACCTTTTCCTTTTACATATACAAGCGTGTTCGCAGTTCCTAAGTCTATTCCAAGATCGCGAGTAAATCCACCAAATCCAAACATATTATTTATCTTCCTTTCTTGTTTTCACGGACTCATTTTTTCTTAATTTATATTATAAAAACAGTACGTTTTTTATATCTTTATCCTTTTTGTAGATAAATTTCTACAAAAAACTCATAAATCACATTATAAAACAAAATAAGTAAAAAGCATAGTCTTAAATATGACCTTTTTCCTTTAAACTCACGAATTTATGGTCACCTATTATAATATGATCAAGCACTTCAATTCCGATAATCTGGCCGCATTCTACTAAGCGTTTTGTTACTTCAATATCTTCACGGCTCGGCGTGGGATCTCCTGAGGGATGGTTATGAAGACATATGATAGAGGCTGCTGCACGACGGAAGGCTTCTTTAAAAACCTCCCTCGGGTGTACAATTGACGTGTTTAAACTTCCAATAAAGATCGTTTGCCTATGTATAACTTGATTTTTTGTATTTAAATATAAACAAACAAAATGCTCTTGTTGTAAAAAACGCATTTCTTCCATCATGTATTTCGCACAATCTTCTGGACTTCGAATACTATATCTATTTTGATATTCTAAACGTACCATTCTTCTGCCTAGTTCAAAGGCTGCCATAAGTTGCGATGCCTTTGAAATCCCAATACCATGTATACTAATTAGCTCCTCTAATGTTGCATCTTTCAACATACGTAAGCCATCAAATTGGTGTAAAATTTTATCTGACAACTTTAAAACTGTTTCTTCTTTAGAACCTGTTCTGAGTAACACTGCGAGAAGCTCTCGATTTGATAAACTTCCAGCACCTTCTAACAATAAACGCTCCCGTGGCTGTTCTTCTCTTACAACATCACGAATACCGTTCATCTCTCCACCCCTTTATTTGTTCTCTCAAAGAAAACCCCATGCAATTTTACGCATGGGTTACATCAATATCAAATTGTTTTAATTCCCGAACGAGGCGTGCGATTGGTAAGCCAACTACACTATAGTAGTCCCCTTGAATATTTTGAACGAAAATAGATCCTTTACCTTGAATCCCATAACTACCGGCTTTATCAAGAGGTTCTTTCGACGCGACGTATGTATCAATTTCCTCTTCTGTTAACTCCCAAAATGTAACTTCTGTACGCTCATAAAAAGTAACCGTTTTTTCTTTTGCTATAATCGCAACACCTGTATACACTTCATGTGTTTTCCCTGATAGTAATTGTAACATCTCTTTCGCCTCATCCTCATTAGAAGGCTTACCAAGAATACGCGACTCATATGTAACAATTGTATCTGCACCTAACACAATGTGATCACTATTATTTTCTGCCACCGCTGATGCTTTTTGCAAGGCAAGCGACATTACAATATCAGAAGGCGATGAATATGCACCAATTGTTTCCTCTACTTCACTTACAGCGATTTCAAATGGCACACTAGCTAACTCAAGCAATTCCTTCCTCCGAGGTGATCCTGAAGCTAAAATTATTTTTCTCATATTTTCTCCTTCCTTTCTCACATGAAGCAGAACAATTTATATTAATCGTATCAAAGGAATAGTTTGCCCACAAATGAAAGAAATATTAATTTCTCTAACTAAAATAACACTTCTTTATTGCATACGATTATATTCCCATCATAGAGAAAGCACTTTGCTCTAAATTCAAAAGAAAAGAAAGAAGTACATGTACTTCTTTCTTACTCATTTTATTATCCTATCATTTCACTTTCTACGAAACAATTTTTTCATACGAGAGTAAACCATCAATAATAACTTGATTTAATTTCGCCAAAGATTCCTTATCCATCTTCCCATCTTTTACTGTTTGTACAGCTACCGACGTATACATATACAGTTTCTTTGCTTCTTCTCGTTTCATACTTTCCCCTTCTTTTTCAACCTTTTTCCATTCTTTTTCAATTGCTTCTATATCTTTTGGGCTGCTTTTTCCACCAACTTGTACGCTAGAAGCATATTTTGCTAAATGAGTGTATAATGGCTGCACTTTTGTTAAAAATGTCCCTACTTCTTTATCATCTTTCAGCAATGCTTTATCTGTTATATCCCAGCTCTTTTTTAAAACGGAGACACCATCATTTTTATACTTAGTCATTAATTGATTTATAGACTGTTCATCGCTAGCAATACCAACAACTATTGCATACTTATCACCGCTCGGTCTCAAAGCACCAATGCCCCCATTGCCTTTCCATTCTTCAAGAGCTGCCTGTCCCTTTTCTTCAGAAGAATAAAGCCCCCCTTGAACAAAAAATAATTTCATCGGATCCAATGACGTTCCTGCCTGTGCTTTTTGTTTTTCTTCTTTCGGTGCTGGTGTTTGTTCTGCCGTTCCACCCACCCTTGATTCTCCATTTCCAGTCGGCCTTGAAGCTGTCACTTCACTTCCTCCTGTCGTTCCTTGTCCAGTAAGTAAATGAAGCATCCCCATTCCAAACGCCGTACCGATAATGATTGCAGTTGCAACGATTACAATTAATGTATTACTCCACTTCTTTCGGTATTTTTCCACAGACATTGATTTCGCTTTTTGAAACGGAACAACATTTTTCGGTCGTTCACTTTCTACTACCATCCATTCAAATTCATCTTTCTTTTTTTCCTCATACTTCGCTTCTGTTCCATTCACTTTCACTGAGATCGTTCGTGATTGCTTGTCCATACACTCACACCTCACCTCTTATCGTTGTCCGCATCATATCATATTCATTTCATAAAAAAACGAGATATTTGTCAGAGGAATTCGCCAAATAACCCTATATATTTATCTTATATGTATGCATTTGACTTCATTTGTAGAACAAAAAAACTAGATAGCAAAGACTATCTAGTTTTTCTCGCGAATATATTTTCGTACTTCAGAAATGAAATAAAGAGAACCCGTTATGATAAAAACATCATTTTCTGCTATCTTTTCAACTTTTGTATCAATTGCCTCTTTCCAATTTTCAAAAACTAATTTTGATTCTTTCTGTGAATATGATGCAAGCTTGTCAGCAGAAATAGCACGATCAAAGGCGAATGTTGTAAAAATAATTTCATCTGCAATGGTTTCTAATTGGCCTACCATGTTATGTAATTGTTTATCACCAAGGGCAGTAAATAACACTATTACATTTTTATCTTTGTAATGCGCTTCTACTGTTTTCACAAGGCTTTCGATACCTTCTGGATTATGAGCACCATCTATAATAATATCCGGGTTACTTTGCAGCTTTTCAAAGCGCCCAATCCAATATGCTTCCAGTAATCCCGTTCTTATTTCCTCTTCCTCAATTAAAAATGATAAATATGTTTTTACATACATTACTGCCATAAGTGCTAACGCTGCATTTCCTACTTGATGAATGCCTTTCATTGAGATTTGCAAATCTTCAAATGCGGAAAAAGGACAAGTAAAATCAAACTGTTCCCCATCTTCATTAGACTGTTTATGTAACGCTGTAAAATGCTTGCTAAGTTCGTATAAGTTTGCATGATTTTCCTTTGCAACATTTTGAATGACTTGCAAAGCTTCTTCATCTTGTACACCAGTAATTACCGGCACGCCAGACTTAATAATCCCCGCCTTTTCATATGCAATTTCCCCTAGTGTATTTCCTAAAATATGCATATGATCGTGACCGATATTCGTAATAATCGTGAGAACAGGGTGTATGACATTAGTAGAGTCAAAACGTCCACCAAGCCCTGTTTCAAATAAAACAACATCACAGAAATTGACTTTACCGAAATAGTAAATCGCCATAACAGTAATAATTTCAAACTCTGTCGCTTCCCCTAAATCCGTTTCATCTAGTTTTTCCACGACTGGTTTTACCATCTTTACAAGTTCAGTAATCTCTTCGTCTGCAATTGGTGTTCCATTCACACTAATGCGCTCATTAAATGTTTCGATGTAAGGAGAGGTAAACGTTCCTACCTTATATTTCGCGCCTTCTAACATGTAACGCATATATGTTAATGTTGAACCTTTTCCATTTGTACCAGCAAGATGAACACATTTTATATGACGCTCTGGATTTCCAAGTTCTGCTAGCATCCATTTCATTCTTTCTAATCCTGGCTTAATTCCAAATTTCAATCGGCTATGAATCCACCCTATCGCTTCTTCGTATGTATGTATCACGTATGTTTTTCCCCTTTCAAAAGACAACTTTCATAGTTCTATTATACGCAAAGAAAAGAGACTCACCAATATAGTGAGTCTCGAAAAACATTTTTACTTTTCAAGATCTGCTAGACGTTGACGAACTGCTTCGCGTTTTTCTAGGTAATCTTGCTCTTTCGCACGCTCTCCTTCAATAACCGCTGCAGGAGCTTTCGCTACGAAACCTTGGTTAGAAAGTTTCTTCTGTACACGTTCTACTTCTTTATCGAACTTCTCAAGTTCTTTCTCAAGACGAGCTCTCTCTTCATCAAGATTGATAAGATCAGCTAACGGTAAGAATAACTCTGCACCTGATACGATTGCAGTCATTGCTTTTTCTGGCGCTTGTAAGTCCGTTTGAATTGTTAATTCGCTTGGGTTACAGAAACGCTCAATGTAAGAGCTGTTTTTCGTAAGTTGAGCAAGTACAGCCTCATCTTTTGCTTTAATTTGCATTTGAACTTTTTTGCTCATTGGCGTATTTACTTCTGCACGGATGTTACGAACAGAGCGAATGATATCAACTAGAAGGTGCATTTCTGCCGCAGCTTCCGTATCTTGTAAATCTTCGCGAACTGTTGGCCACGCAGCTACTGTAATAGACTCGCCTTCATGCGGTAAATGTTGCCAAATTTTCTCTGTTACGAATGGCATGAATGGGTGTAATAGACGCATTGTTTGATCTAATACGTAAGCTAAAATAGAACGAGTTGTTTTCTTAGCTGCTTCATCTTCACCGTATAGTGGAAGTTTCGCCATTTCAATATACCAATCACAGAAATCGTCCCAAATGAAGTTGTATAATGAACGACCAGCTTCACCGAACTCATATTTATCCATGTTACGTGTTACGCTTTCGATTGTTTCGTTTAAGCGCGTTAAGATCCACTTATCTGCTACTGATTTTTCACCAGTTAAATCGATTTCTTCATACTTCATATCATCCATGTTCATTAATACGAAACGTGATGCGTTCCAAATTTTATTAATGAAGTTCCAAGTAGATTCTACTTTTTCCATGCTGAAACGTAAATCTTGACCTGGTGCACTTCCTGTTGATAAGAAGAAACGCATTGCATCTGCACCGTACTTCTCGATAACATCCATTGGGTCAATACCGTTACCAAGAGATTTACTCATCTTACGACCTTGCTCGTCACGAACTAAACCGTGAATTAATACATCTTTAAATGGACGCTCTCCTGTAAACTCTAAACCTTGGAAAATCATACGAGATACCCAGAAGAAGATGATATCATAACCCGTTACTAGTGCATCTGTTGAATAGTAACGTTTGAAATCTGCTGAATCTTCATTTGGCCAACCAAGTGTTGAGAATGGCCATAACGCTGAACTGAACCATGTATCAAGTACGTCGTTATCTTGATTCCAGTTTTCAATATCTGCTGGTGCTTCTGTACCTACGTATACTTCACCAGTTTCTTTATGGTACCAAGCTGGAATACGGTGTCCCCACCATAATTGACGAGAAATACACCAGTCATGAATATTTTCCATCCAACGTAAATATGTGTTTTCAAAACGCTCTGGTACGAACGTTACTTTTTCTTCTTCTTTTTGTTGAAGCGCTACTGCTTTTTCAGCAAGTGGAGCCATTTTTACGAACCACTGTGTTGATAAATAAGGCTCAACAACTGCACCGCTACGCTCACTATGACCTACTGAATGCATATGTGGCTCGATTTCTACTAATACGCCAGCTTCTTGTAAGTCTTTTACTAATTCTTTACGGCATTCGAAACGATCCATACCGTTATACTTACCAGCTTTTTCGTTCATTGTTCCATCTTCGTTCATTACTAATATGCGTGGTAAGTCATGACGGTTACCTACTTCAAAGTCATTCGGGTCATGAGCTGGTGTAATTTTTACAACGCCCGTTCCGAAATCTTTTTCTACGTACTCATCAGCAATAATCGGAATCTCACGGCCTACGATTGGAAGTGTAACTGTTTTTCCGATTAAATGTTTGTAACGATCGTCTTCTGGATGAACTGCTACTGCTGTATCACCAAGCATCGTTTCTGGACGAGTTGTCGCAAGACGAATGTGACCAGAACCATCTGTTAACGGATAGTTCATATGATAGAATGCACCTTGAACTTCTTTATGAATTACTTCAATATCAGAAAGAGCTGTACGTGTTGCTGGATCCCAGTTGATGATATATTCACCACGGTAAATTAAGCCTTTTTCGTATAATTGAACGAATACTTTATTAACCGCATCTGATAAACCTTTGTCTAATGTGAAGCGTTCACGAGAATAGTCTAGTCCTAAACCAACTTTCCCCCATTGTTGACGAATGTGAGAAGCGTACTCTTCTTTCCACTCCCAAGCTTTTTCAAGGAATTTTTCACGGCCAAGATCGTAACGTGAAATACCTTCTTCACGAAGTTTTCCTTCTACTTTCGCTTGTGTTGCGATACCAGCATGGTCCATTCCTGGAAGCCATAGTACATCGTATCCTTGCATACGCTTCGTACGAGTTAAAATATCTTGAAGAGTTGTATCCCAAGCATGACCTAGGTGTAACTTACCAGTTACGTTCGGAGGTGGAATTACAATTGTATACGGTTGTTTCTTCTCGTCTCCTGTTGCTTCAAAATATTTGCCTTCAAGCCACCATTGATAAAGGCCTTCTTCAACGGACATATGATCATATTTAGTTGGTAAATTCTTTTCCGTGTTTGACATTATTTTCCCTCCTTAAAATAAAAAATGTCCCTCATCCAAAAAGGACGAGGGACATCGCGGTACCACCTTTATTTACAAACAAATTCATAATTTGCTTATACTCTTAATTTGATAACGGACAAATCCGTCTTTTCCTAATAAGAACTATTCCGTTCAGAAAAGATGCTCCAGGGCTACCTTCTAACATAACTATCTAGAGAATCTCTCAGCTAATGATTCTCCTCTCTGAAGACGTTTCATGTTATACTCTTCCCCTTCAAGGCATTTATATGATTGTTAATTATTATATACAATAGTGTAAAAAACGAAACCTTATTCGTCAAGATAAATTTAAAACTACAGCTTTTCGTGCAAAAAAAAGAAGATAAGTAGAATCCTCTACTTATCTTCTTTCCCCCGCTATTTGCGGGCAGTAAGACCTCCACCTCAAAACTCAGCTGAAGCAAAGAAGTTAGATGGGAGCCCTGCTGCCCGTAAACGCCCAATTGGTGAAGGCTAATCATCAGCGGAGAATGCCTTTACTTTATCCGTTCCCTTGCTGGGCAGCTTGTAATTGCGACAGGAAATATTCTATATTGCTAACGAGCCAATGCGATTGTTGCAAACTCTTTACTCCGCGCAGTTCATTTTCCTCGTTGCGATTATCTCTTCTTTTCTTATAAGACTGGATTTGCCGAATAAATTGCGATGGATACGTCATATACGCAAACATAAGTAGTTGCTCTTCTTTCGTAAAAGGGAAATTTTTTTGATACATTTGAAACCATTCAAACCGATCACTTCTTGCGATTGGATATGTGTTTAAAGACCGTGAATAAAAACCTACTATATCTTGCACAGGCGTTGCAAACTTCGATTTTTCTAAACTAATAAAATAGCCATTCCGCTCATAGTCAAATAAAAAATGATTAAGTGACACATTACCATGCACAAAAGTAATACGCGTTTTCTCTTTTTCTTTCATCGCATCGTTCCACTCATTTAATTGCTTCGTTGCAAATTCACGCGCTCTCATTACATGATGATAGTACGTACAATATTGCAATTCAAACGGGGACATATACCATTTTGATTCAGATTCTACGAGAAACTCTTCTAACATCTCACCATCATTTTCCCAACGATCGGATATACTTGTATAATGTTTTTCTAAATCTTCTTCCGTATACGTTTCTTCCTTCACAGTTTTTTGATGCAACGTTCCAAGTGTCTGAAACATTTTATGGTATTGATCATTGTCCTCACCGTTTCCTTCTGCACGTTCTAACCAAGGCATTAAATAATAATTATACGTCCCGTCACTTAAAATATAACTTCCATCCGTCGCATGATATATAGGTACATAATTTGAAAAACCTTTCTCCTTCAAATATTGAATATGATGCAGAAAGTTATTCCGCTCTAACTTTCTGCCTTCTATTTTCTTGAGTGCATATGGACCTTGATTCGTATAAATTTTCATTACATTTCCGTGCTCTTCCATATGCTGCGTATCCAATCTATATTGCCTCACAATAGGTTCATAGTGATTTCGCAACTCAATATCCATACGAATAACCCTTTCTATTCAAAACATAGCCTCTAAGAAAGGAAGTGAGTGAAAACACTCACTTCCTTATTTCGTCTTTACCCTTGAAACGGGAATATAAATAATTTGCCCCGTATTTAAAAATATATCTTCTGTTTGATTGACACGGTGTAAATTTTGTACAGACGTTTCATAACGGTCTGCAATAGATTCAATTGTATCCCCTTCTTGCACGAAATACATTCTTAACTTTGTAAATTCTTCTTCCGGTTCTTTCGTAAATAGTTTTGTTAAATAAAGCGCATTTTCATCTCGCTGTGAGTACTCTTCTTCTTGTTCTTCCTGCTTTTTCGCTTTTTCTTTCTTGAAATCTTTTCGTCCGAACAGTTCAAATTGTGGCGTTGTTTCTTGCTCCTCTTCACGTTCCACAAATTCATGTTCTTCTATTTTCTCTTCTTCTAATTCCTGCTCTTTTCTTTCCTCTAATTGGAACGGTTCAAATGCGTAATCTTCCCACTCATCTGATTCCTTATATGCTGGTTCTTCTACATGCGGCGCCGGTCTATTTTCATCCTCTTGCGCTGAATCTTCTTCTAACTCAGCATACACCGTTTCTTCCTCTTCCTCTTCAACTTCATCCTCGCTTCTCTCTTCATCACACAAACCGGTAATAGATATATCCGCTAATAATTGTAAGCAACCATTTTCCTTTAATTCATAATCAAATTCCTCGATTGATACATATAGCTCTTCAATTACTTTCACTCGATTTCTCGGAATTGATATTTCAAGTGGAAAGGAATGAACAAGTTCATTAACCCCATCTTCTCTTGTTTCTACATAATCAATTGACTTTGCTGGCGATAGTTCTCTTAATGAATACGCCGAATCATCTTTTCGTGCAACATACTCTCCCGTTAAATCTAATTGTCCTCTCACGATTACTTCATGATCAAGCTCTTCTATCTCAACGTCTGGATCTAACGAAATTGACAAAAGTTCTTCGACTTCCTGTCCTTTTTGGAACCACACAGATTCTTTTAATGAAAATCGTAATGAATGATCTGCAGCCACTTCTTTTCCCCCTCCCAAACTATATGTCATTACAGATTTATGTGCGGAAAGCTTACTTTATGAATAAAAAAAATCGCTCCCCTTACGGAGAGCGATTTTCTCTAATACATTACGCTTTTAATTTTGACATTGCAATTTCAGCTGCTGCAATCGTCGCTTCAATATCTGCATCACTATGTGCTGTCGATAAGAATAAACCTTCGAATTGAGATGGCGGTAAGAATACACCTTGTTCTACCATTTCACGATAGTAAGCCGCAAAGAATTCTAAGTTTGAAGATTTTGCTGCATCGTAATTAATAACGGGTTCATCTGTAAAGAAAATACCAATCATAGAGCCTGCACGGTTAATATGGTGAGGAATGCCATGTTTTTCAGCTGCTTTACGTAATCCAGCTTCTAACATTTCAGCTTTACGCTCAAATTCTACATATGATTCTGGCGTTAACTGTACTAACGTTTCATAACCTGCCGCCATTGCAAGTGGGTTACCTGATAAAGTACCAGCTTGGTAAATCGGTCCGCTTGGCGCAACTTGGCGCATAATTTCCGCTTTACCACCGTATGCTCCTACTGGTAAACCACCACCGATTACTTTACCTAAACATGTTAAATCAGGCGTTACGCCATAATAACCTTGGCCACAATTATAAGCTACTCGGAACCCTGTCATTACTTCATCAAAAATAAGCAATGCACCGTTTTGTTCTGTTACTTCACGAAGACCTTCTAAAAATCCAGGCTGTGGAGGAACAACCCCCATATTTCCTGCTACTGGTTCTACAATTACACAAGCAATATCATCACCGAATTGTTCAAACGCGTATTTTACGCTTTCTAAATCGTTATAAGCTACTGTAATCGTATTTTTCGCTACACCTTCTGGTACACCAGGACTATCTGGTAAACCTAAAGTCGCCACACCAGAACCAGCTTTAATTAATAGCGAATCACCATGACCGTGGTAACAACCGATAAATTTCAAGATTTTATTACGACCTGTATAACCACGAGCTAAACGTAGTGCACTCATTGTTGCTTCCGTTCCAGAGTTAACCATACGCACAATCTCAATTGATGGCACGCGCTCAATAACAAGTTTTGCTAATTTATTTTCAATTTCTGTTGGTGCACCGAAGCTTGTACCTCTTTCAGCAACAGATTTTAACGCTTCTACAACACGATCATTTGCATGACCATGAATTAAAGGACCCCATGATAATACGTAGTCGATATATTCATTCCCATCGATATCATATACTTTAGAGCCTTTTCCACGCTCCATAAACAACGGATTCATCCCAACAGACTTAAAGGCACGAACCGGGCTATTTACGCCACCAGGCATTAAGTCTTGCGCCTCTTCAAACGCTGCAATTGACTTATCAAACTTTTTCATTATTTAGCGCCTCCTTCTTGTAACCATCTTGCTGCATCTTTTGCATGATACGTAATAATTAAATCTGCTCCTGCACGTTTCATACTAATTAATTTTTCAAGAACAACTTCTTTTTCATTAATCCAACCATTTTGCGCTGCCGCTTTAATCATCGAATATTCACCACTTACATTATAAGCGACAACTGGTAAATTAAAGTTATTTTTCACATCACGAACGATATCTAAATAAGAAAGAGCTGGTTTTACGATTAAGAAATCTGCACCTTCCATTACATCCGATTCTGCTTCACGGAATGCTTCCATACGGTTTGCCGGATCCATTTGATATGTTTTACGGTCACCAAATTGCGGTGCACCGTGCGCAGCATCACGGAATGGTCCATAAAATGCTGATGAATATTTCACAGCGTACGACATAACTGGCACGTGTCCAAAACCATTTTCGTCTAATGCATGGCGAATTGCTGTTACGAAGCCATCCATCATGTTTGATGGCGCAATAATGTCCGCTCCTGCTTTCGCTTGACTTACAGCTGTTTTCGCAAGAACTGCAAGAGACTCGTCATTTAAAATAATACCATCTTCAATTACACCGCAATGACCATGGCTTGTAAATTGACATAAACATGTGTCTGCAACTACTACTAGCTCAGGGAAATCACCTTTAATTTGCTGAATAGCACGTTGTACAATTCCATGATCACAATATGCTGATGATCCAACTTCATCCTTTTCAGCAGGTAAACCAAATACAATAACAGAACGAATACCTAAATCAACAACTTCTTGCATTTCAGCTTGCAATAAATCTAAAGACATTTGATATACGCCTGGCATAGAAGGAACTTCATTACGAACATTTTCACCTTCTAATACAAAAATAGGGTAAATAAAATCTTCCGTATGTAAAAACGTTTCACGCACAAGCGCACGCATGCCCCCGCTTTGTCTTAAACGACGATGACGATTAAATTGTAAAGAGTTCATAGATTTCTATCCCCATTCTTTCATTTTATAGATTCACAAACACATTGTAGTAATGCTTCTACAGTGTACTCTTTCGGCACAATAACAGACGGAAAATAAAGACTTGCCTCTTTTTCCGTAATAGGTCCTATACAAGCAATTGTACATTTTTTTGTCCATTCTCTCCAGTTTGTACCCTCAAGTAAACGAACAAAACTAGTAACAGTTGAAGGGCTCGTAAATGTAATAATGTCTACTTTCCCTAACTTCAATGCCGCTATAAGCTCTTGCTTTTTTTCTATATTCACTTTCGTACCGTATACGGTTAGCTCATCTAGAGAAATACCAATTTCCCGAAGTGCAACCGGAATTACCTCTCTTGCTAAATTCCCTTTCGGAAATAAAATACGTTCATTTCCACTTAATTCTTTTAGAAACTCTTCTGCAAATGCTTCTGCAACAAATAAAGTCGGAACAAAATGAACTTGATAGCCCCTTTTTTCTAACTCTAATTTTGTTTTCACACCTACCGCAGCGATTTTAATGGTTAGTGGTAGTTTCTTTTTTAAACTATCCAGAAAAAAAGCTACACCATTTCTGCTCGTAAAAATAACCCAGTCGTATGAATGTAGCTGCTCTTCAATATGTTGAATTTGCCTATGAGACATACCTTCCATACGCAAAAGCGGAATTTCCAATGGAATTCCGCTCTTTTCTTTCACTGCTACACTCATTTGTTTCGCTTGATGCTGGGCACGTGTAATCAATACCGTTTTTCCAGCGAGAGCGTTCATATTTATTGTTGCTCCTTATTTGCAGCAAGAATGAGTTCTTTGGCGCCTTGCTTAATTAAACGGTCCGCGGCCTCTAATCCTACTTCCTCAGGATTAGTACCCACTACTGTCTCTTTTAATAAAACAGAGCCATCCATAGAGCCGACAAGAGCTGTTAATTCGATTGCATCGTTTTCTGTAAGGGTTGCATATCCAGCAATTGGAACTTGGCATCCACCTTCAAGTTTATGAAGAAATACTCGCTCCGCTGCCACTGTTCTTTCTGTTATCGTATCATTAATATGCGCTAACAATTGCAATAAATCCTTATCATCCTCACGACACTCAATCGCTAATGCACCTTGTCCTACAGCAGGTACACATAACGCTTCATCTAAATGTTCTGTAATAACTTCATCATCCCAGCCCATTCTTTGTAATCCAGCTGTCGCTAAAATAATCGCATCGTAATCTTCTTCTTTTAATTTACGTAAACGTGTATCGATATTCCCGCGAATCCACTTAACTTGTAAATCTGGTCTCGCAGCGAGTAGCTGTGCACTACGTCTTAAACTACTCGTACCTAAAATAGCACCTTCCGCTAACTCTTTAAACGATGCTCCATTTTTTGAGATAAAAGCATCACGAGGGTCAACACGCTTTGGTGTACAGCCAATCATTAAACCTTCTGGAAGTACGGCTGGCATATCTTTCATACTATGTACAGCCATATCGATTTCTTTCGTAAGTAGCGCGTGTTCAATCTCTTTTACAAACAAGCCTTTGCCGCCTACTTTTGAAAGAGTAACATCTAAAATAACATCACCTTTTGTGACAATTTCTTTCACTTCAAATTCATATGGTAGACCTAGGGCTTTTAACTGATCAATAAACCAGTTTGTTTGCGTTAATGCTAGTTTACTCTTTCGTGATCCTACAATAATTTTGCGCATAATTCTCTCTCCTCATTATAAATACCAAAAGTGGAAATTGGATAAACTGCTTAATAGAAAAATGTTTACTAGCATTACGAGAAACGATCCGATATTCCACTGTACAATTTTCTTACCTTGCAACACATCTGCCGCTCGTAAATATAAACCTGTGCAATACACAAATAGAACGACAAAAGATCCGATTACTTTCGTATCATACCAATGGAAATTATCCAATTTTGTATATCCCCATATACATCCTAATAAAATTGCTAGTAAGAAAAATGGAACAGAAAATAAATTTAATCCGTAAGACATAGATTCTAGCTTCGGTAAATTCCCTAACCTTCTTAATCTCGCATTCCATTTTTTCTTTTTTAATAGGCGATATTGTAATAAGTACATAATAGAAAAAATGAACGATACAGTAAACGTTGCGTAAGAAATAATTGCCATACCGACATGCACGTATACAAGTTCTGAAACTAATTGTTCCGCAAGTACTGGCGACATCTTTCCGAGCGGTGTAAAAATAGAAAAAGCGCTTACGCCAAATGCAACAACATTTGTAAAAAAGACTAAAAAGTCGATTCTCATAAATCGATTAATGACTAACGACATCGTAATCAATAACCAAACATAAAAATAAATCCCTGATAATAAAGTTAAAATAGGATTCGTTTCTGAATCTGTAGCCCTAAGCAACATAAAAATAGACTGCAGGACCCATACAATCGCAAGTAACCAAAAAGCAAATCGGTTCGCCTTTCGGTTACTTTGGAAATAATCTATAAAATATAAACTAATGCTACAAGCATATAAAATAATTGCAATATGATAAATAATACTGTTATTTAAAAAACTCATCCGATCATCCTTCCAAATTATAAAGATGGAACGGATGGTGTCCACACTTTTTTATGTTCTACTTCTTCCGCACAACTCTCTACGTCTTCCGTTTCTAAATCGAAAATCTTCGCAAATAACGCTAATTTTTCGCTCGCTCCCTCTTCAGCAGCTATTTCTTTCGCTACTAAAATTGGGTCTTTTAATAATTGATTAATAATACTTTTCGTATGCTTACTAATGACTTTTTTCTCACGATCACTAAGGTTTGGTATTTTTCGCTCTAGGCTTACCATCGTTTCACTTTGGATTGCAAGTGCCTTATCACGAAGAGCTGATATTAATGGAACAACACCAAGTGTACTTAACCACGTTTTAAATAGAACAATTTCCTCTTCAATCATAAATTGAATTTTCTCTGCTTCTTTCAAACGCTCAGCACGGTTTGCCTCCACTACTCCTTGTAAATCATCAATATCATACAAGAAAGAACCTTCTAGCTCATCAATCGCTGGATCAATATCACGTGGCACTGCAATGTCAACCATAAACAAAGGGCGACCAGAGCGCATTTTCTCTACCTTCGTCATCATCTCTTTCGTAATGACATACTCCGATGCACCAGTTGAACTAATTAAAATATCTGCTTCTAATAATGCACATTGTAATTCGCTTAACGATTTTGCATGTCCCATATATTTCTCAGCCATTACTTCTGCTTTCGAAAGCGTCCTATTCATAACTGTTACTTTACGAGCACCACTTCCATATAAGTTTTGCAGTGCAAGTTCGCCCATTTTACCAGCACCAAGAATAAGCACATGACAATCTGTTAACTCGCCAAATATTTTCTTTCCAAGCTCAACAGCAGCATAACTAACAGACATCGCACTTTCCCCGATTGTTGTTTCTGAGTGGGCACGTTTTGCTAATGTAATGACTTGCTTAAACAATTCATTAAAAATTGTGCCTGTTGCTTTAACTTGTTGCGCTTCTAAAAAGCTATCTTTTATTTGACCTAAAATCTGCGTTTCTCCGACTACCATAGAATCTAAACCGCACGTTACGCGGAATAAATGATCTATTGCACCATCTTGTTCAAAAATAGTTAAATATGGCGCGACTTCTTCTATTTCAAGCTGAAACCAATCAGCTAAAAACTTCTTAATATAATACCGTCCCGTGTGTAATTGATCGACAACAGCATAAATCTCAGTGCGATTACAAGTTGATACAATGACATTCTCTAACACGCTCTTTTGATTTTGTAATGTAGTCATCGCTCGCTCTAGTTCTGCTGCCTGAAATGTGAGTTTCTCACGAAATTCTACAGGGGCTGTTCGATAATTTACACTAACAACAAGAATATGCACGCAGCATGTCCCCCTTCACCCGTTTTATCACTTTATCTACTATCATAATACAACTTTCCTCTTATGAATCTGACAATCGTGTGAACAACCGATTATTTTTTAATTATTCTCCGTATGTAATAAAGGAGATTCAGTAACACTAATAAAAAAACTTCTACTTTATAATGATTATAAATTAATAACTCTATTTGTACGTTACCAAAAAAAGCCCTCATAATCAAGTGATGGAAACTATTCCATATAAATTATAACATCATCTTCCCTATCTTCTTTCATCATGAAGGAAAATATGTATGATTGTTCCAAAATGCAACAAAGACTTTCTCAATACAATGTATTTGACATTGTATTTCTTTTTCGTTATATTGGTTTTACAAAATTAAATTGTTCACAACTTAATTAGAAGGGAGTTATTTATGACAGAGGACTCTTTGCATCTAGATAACCAACTTTGTTTTTCTATTTACGCCTGCTCTAGAGAGGTTACTCGTTTTTATCGACCTTATTTAGAAGAAATGGGTATTACGTATCCCCAGTACATTACTTTACTCGTACTATGGGAGCAAGATGGACTAACAGTAAAAGAAATTGGAGAACGTCTATTTTTAGATTCTGGTACGTTAACACCTATGTTAAAACGCATGGAATCATTAAAACTTGTAAAACGTGTTCGTTCCAAAGAAGACGAGCGAAAAGTTTGTATTGAATTAACAGAACAAGGCAAAGATTTAAAGGAAAAGGCTTGTTCATTACCGACAACGATGGCTACAAACTTAGGAATTACAGAGCAAGAATATCGCTCTTTATTAATTCAACTAAATAAACTAATTGACACAATGAAAACAATTAATGATGGAAAAGGGGAATAAATATGGATAAATTATATACTGCTTCAGTAACAGCAACAGGTGGAAGAAATGGGAAAGTAGTTTCAGATGATGGCATATTAAATCTTGATGTAAAAATGCCGAAAGCACTAGGTGGTGCAGGCGGAGAAGCAACAAATCCAGAACAACTATTTGCAGCTGGTTATGCAGCTTGTTTCGATAGTGCATTACAACTTGTCATTCGTACAAAACGTGTGAAAGTAGAAAGTACAGAAGTAACTGCTCACGTTTCTATCGGAAAAGATACAGATGGTGGTTTCGGTCTATCTGCTGTACTTGATGTACATGTGGCTGGCGTTTCATATAGCGAAGCACAAGAACTTGTAGAAGCGGCTCACGGTGTATGTCCTTACTCGAAAGCAACACGAGGAAATATTGAAGTTACATTAAACGTACGCTAAAAAATTTAGCAAAACAAAAACGCGCGACATTCGTCACGCGTTTTTTGTTTTTGTAAATTTATGAATTGCTTTCCACGCTTCTTCTTTTCCAAGTCCTGTTTCAGAAGAGAATAGAACAATTTCATCGCCAATTTCAACAGCAAGCGTTTCTTTTACAACTTTTAAATGCTTTTGCCATTTCCCTTTCGGAATTTTATCGGCTTTCGTCGCAATAATAATTGTTGGGATTTCATAATGCTTTAAGAAATCATACATCATCACGTCATCACTTGTTGGTTGGTGACGTAAATCAACTACTAATACAGCTGCGTCTAATTGCTCACGGGTTGTAAAGTACGTTTCAATCATTTTCCCCCATGCAGCGCGCTCCGATTTAGATACTTTTGCATATCCATAACCTGGAACGTCAACAAAGTGCATCATCTCATTGATTAAGAAAAAGTTCAGCGTTTGCGTTTTTCCTGGTTTAGAAGAAATACGCACTAACTTTTTACGATTTAAAATTTTATTAATAAAGGAAGACTTCCCCACATTTGAACGACCTGCTAATGCAATTTCTGGTAAATCACTGTCTGGATATTGTTCTGGTTTAACAGCACTAATTACAATATCTGCTTTTGTTACTTTCATTGTTTCACTCCTACTAATGCGTGCTCCAATACTTCATCTAAATGAGATGCAAGCACAAACGTAAGGTTTTCTTTTACGCTCTCTGGAATATCATCTAAATCTTTCTCGTTTTCTGCTGGCAAAATAATTTTTGTTAAGCCTGCGCGGTGAGCACTTAATGTTTTTTCTTTTAAACCACCAATTGGTAATACACGACCACGAAGTGTAATTTCACCTGTCATACCCACTTCTTTACTTACAGGAATACCTGTTAGCGCAGAAATAAGTGCCGTTGCCATCGTAATACCTGCTGACGGTCCGTCTTTTGGAACTGCTCCTTCTGGAACGTGAATATGAATATCATTTTTCTCATGGAAATTCGGATCGATCTGAAGCTCTTCTGCACGAGAACGTATATAACTAAACGCAGCTTGTGCTGATTCTTTCATAACATCCCCAAGTTTCCCTGTTAAAATTAGTTTCCCTTTTCCTGGCGCTACAGAAACTTCAATGGCAAGTGTATCGCCGCCTGCTGCTGTGTAAGCTAGACCTGTTGCCATACCAACTTGGTCTGTTTTTTCAGCTTGCCCATAACGGAATATGTGTTTACCAAGTAAATCAACAATCTTTTTCTCTGTCACAACGATACGTTTACGTTCTGCTGTAACGATAATCTTCGCTACTTTACGGCAAACTTTTGCAATTTGGCGCTCTAGCGTACGAACACCAGCCTCACGTGTATAATAACGAATAATCTCAAGCAGCGCTTCATCACGCACTTGTAAATTACCTTTTCGTAAGCCATGTTCTTTTAATTGTTTCGGCAATAAATGCTCACGAGCAATGTGTACTTTTTCAAGTTCTGTATAGCCAGCAATCGAAATGATTTCCATGCGGTCAAGTAATGGACCTGGAATACTTGAAAGTGTATTAGCAGTTGCTACAAACATAACTTTTGATAGATCATATGGTTCTTCAATGTAATGATCACTGAAGTTATGGTTTTGTTCTGGATCTAATACTTCAAGTAATGCCGCTGATGGATCTCCACGGAAATCGTTAGACATTTTATCAATCTCATCTAATAAGAAGACTGGATTAACTGTTTTCGCCTTTTTCATACCTTGAATAATGCGTCCTGGCATTGCTCCAACATATGTACGACGGTGACCACGAATTTCAGATTCATCACGCACACCACCAAGAGATACACGGACGAAGTTACGATTCAATGATGTTGCAATTGAACGCGCTAACGAAGTTTTGCCGACCCCAGGAGGGCCTACTAAACAAAGGATAGGTCCTTTTAATGAATTCGTTAACTTCTGTACAGCTAAATATTCAAGTACACGCTCTTTCACTTTTTCAAGACCGTAATGATCGTTATTTAAAATCTCTTCCGAATGAGCAAGGTCAATTATATCTTCTGTTGCCTCTGTCCACGGAAGCGCTAATAACCAATCAATATAATTGCGAATAACACCACTCTCCGCAGAACTTGCTGGTAACTTTTCATAACGATCTAATTCTTTCAGGGCAGCCTTCATTGTTTCTTCCGGCATTCCTGACTGTTCAATTTTCTCACGAAGTTCTTCTACTTCTCCGCCCTTGCCTTCTTTGTCGCCAAGTTCAGTTTGAATCGCCTTCATTTGCTCACGTAAGAAATATTCTTTTTGCGTGCGCTCCATGGAACGTTTCACTTTTTGCCCAATTTTCTTTTCTAGGCTAAGTAACTCTTGTTCATCTTGAATAATTGAAATAAGTGTTTGTAATCGTTCTTTTACAGATACAATCTCTAAAATCTCTTGTTTCTGCTTCGTTTTAATCGGCAAGTGAGAAGCAATTAAATCAGCTAATCTCCCTGGTTCTTCCACATCAGCTACCGTTGCAAAAGTTTCATTTGAAACTTTTTTCGAAACTTTAATATATTGTTCGAAATGCTCCAGTAACGTACGCATAAAAGCTTTCTCTTCTAAATCATCTTCTACTTCTTCAGTTACCGTTTTAATAGACACTTGTACTACATTTTCTTCTTCGATAAACTCTATTACTTCTGCTCTATGTAAACCTTCCACAAGGACACGAAGCGTACCGTTCGGCAATTTTAACATTTGCTTCACTTTCGCCACTGTACCTACACTATATATGTCATCTTCTTTCGGATCATCGATATTCATTTCTTTTTGCATTGCTAAAAAGATGATATTTTCATCCATTGCCGCCTGCTCTAGTGCTTGTATCGATTTATCACGTCCTACATCAAGATGCAAAACCATCGTTGGATATACGAGAACGCCTCTTAATGGTAGGAGGGGCACGATTCTTTCGTTCGTATTCATACTAGACATAGCACCTCCATAATAAATTAAACTCCTGTTCAACTATTTTATATTACAATACACCTAGATGCAATTGCTGAGATTCCGCGCAATTGTAAATAGCTTGTTTTTCTACCTCACGAAAAGAAAAAGACTCCGATTAAGCATACAAACTTAAACGAAGTCTGGCAAATTTTATTATTGTTTATTTTTACATAGATTGTGCATCTGTTTCGTCTACGTGAGTATGTACATCTAGCTCTCTATGCATATTTTCTTGCATAAACGTTAACTCAAATACTTCTTTTAACTTACGGACAGGAATAATTTCAATTCCCTTGATCGTATACAAAAATGGTTGCATATTTTCAGCAGGAATAATGACTTTCTTAGCTCCCGCTTTTTTCGCAGCTTTTATTTTTGCGTATACACCACCAATAGGCTTTACTTCTCCGTGTATACTTATTTCACCTGTCATCGCTACTTCATTATTTACATACGTGCGATGCACCGCAGAATATACACCTGTTGCCATAGCGATTCCTGCAGAAGGGCCATCAATTGGGATACCCCCTGGAAAATTAATATGTATATCGTATCCTTCTGGCAACACATCTAAAGAACGAAGTACTGTTAATACATTATCAACAGAGCCTTTCGCCATACTTTTACGACGAATAGATTTCGTTTGACTACCAATACTTTCTTCTTCCACAATTCCGGTAACATTTACCGATCCTTTATCTTTCGCCGGAATTGCTGTTACTTCAATTTCTAATAACGCACCTGTATTTGGTCCGTATATAGCAAGACCATTTACAAGACCAATCCTTGGAATCGGATAAATGCGCTTTTCATATTTCGGTGTAAGCTGACTTGAGTGAACAACCCACTCTATATCTTCATCCTTAATGAAAGAACGTTCTTCATTTATCGCCATACCCGCAGAGATTTGCACGAGATTAATCGCTTCTCGTCCATTCCTTGCATACATCCCAATCATCTCAATACCATTTTCACCTATTTGCATTTCCACTTTTTCCGCGGCATTTTTCGCTACTTTTTGAATTTCTTCCGTATCTAATTCACGGAAAAATACTTCTAAGCAACGTGACCGAATAGCAGGAGGAATTTCCTCTGGCGAACGTGTCGTTGCTCCAACTAAGCGAAAATCTGCCGGTAAGCCTTTTTGGAAAATATCATGTATATATGTTGGGATCATTGTATTTTCTTCACTATAGTACGCACTTTCTAAAAATACTTTTCGATCTTCTAACACCTTTAACATTTTGTTCATTTGAATCGGATGGAGCTCGCCAATCTCATCAATAAACAAAATACCACCATGTGCATCTGTTACAGCACCTTTTTTCGGTTGCGGAATACCTGCTTGCCCCATCGCCCCAGCACCTTGATAAATCGGATCATGCACCGAACCAATTAAAGGGTCTGCGATACCACGTTCATCAAACCGAGCTGTTGTCGCATCAAGTTCAATAAATGTTGCATTCGTACGAAATGGAGATTTAGGATTTCGTTTCGCTTCTTCTAATACAAGACGTGCTGCCGCTGTTTTCCCAACACCTGGTGGGCCATATATGATTACATGTTGCGGATTCGGACCACAAAGAGCCGCTTTTAACGACTTAATCCCGTCCTCTTGCCCTACAATATCTAAAAAGGTTGTAGGACGCACCTTTTCTGCTAGCGGCTCTGTTAAAGAAATCTCACGCATTTTACGAAGTTGTTCTAATTCTTTTTTCGATTCTCGATCAATTGAAACTTTTTGTGTTCGTTGATTTCGAAGTAAATGCCAGAAATACAATCCGACAATTACACCAAAAACAAGTTGAACAACTAAAAATATATTTGTCCAGCTCATTATTTATTTCCTCCCGCAATATTTTATCTCTTAGTATTTCCGCGGAGGAACGTAGCTAAACATAAAGAAAAACAGCAATTATAAAAATTGCTGTTTCCCTTTCGCATTATGCAGATGTTTTTGTATCAAGTACAGTACCGTCTTGTAACACCAATTTTGGCGGCTCATTATCAGCTACTGTTTCTTTTGTAAGAATACACTTCTCGATATCTTTACGAGATGGAAGTTCGAACATTACATCAAGCATTAAGCCTTCAATAATAGAACGAAGTCCACGAGCACCCGTTTTACGTTCAATTGCTTTTTTCGCAATTTCGATTAGTGCACCTTCTTCAAACTCTAACTCAACATCGTCAAGCTCCAATAGTTTTTGGAATTGCTTAACAAGTGCATTTTTCGGTTTCGTTAAAATATCAACAAGAGCATCTTCATCAAGTGGCTCTAGGTTCGCAATAACTGGAAGACGACCGATAAACTCTGGAATTAAACCAAATCTTAAAAGATCCTCTGGTAATACGTGAGATAAAACATGCTTCTCATTTACATCAGCATTTTTCTTCTCAGAACCAAATCCAATTACTTTTTCACCAAGGCGACGTTTAATAATCGGCTCAATGCCATCAAACGCTCCACCACAAATGAATAAGATGTTCGTTGTATCAATTTGAATAAACTCTTGGTGCGGATGCTTACGACCACCTTGAGGTGGAACGCTTGCTACAGTACCTTCTAAAATTTTCAGAAGTGCTTGCTGCACACCTTCACCAGATACATCACGTGTAATTGATGGATTTTCGGACTTACGTGCCACTTTATCAATCTCATCAATATAAATGATTCCTTTTTCCGCTTTCTCTACATCATAATCAGCTGCTTGAATTAATTTTAGTAAGATATTTTCTACATCTTCTCCAACATATCCAGCTTCTGTTAAAGATGTTGCGTCCGCGATTGCAAATGGAACATTTAGAATACGCGCTAACGTTTGTGCAAGTAATGTTTTACCACTACCTGTTGGCCCGATAAGTGCGATATTACTCTTCGCTAATTCTACATCATCAATTTTGCTGTTAGAATTAATGCGTTTGTAATGGTTATATACCGCTACCGCTAGTGCTTTTTTCGCGCTATCTTGCCCGATGACATACTCATCTAAGATTTCACGAATTTCTACCGGTTTCGGTACATCTTTGAATTCTACTTCTTCGTCCTTCGCAAGCTCCTCTTGTACAATTTCAGTACAAAGTTCGATACACTCGTCACAAATGTAAACACCTGGACCTGCCACTAACTTTCGAACTTGCGTTTGTGTTTTACCACAGAAAGAACATTTTAATTGCCCTTTTTCATCATTAAATTTAAACATATTTTCACACCCCTTACAAAGTGCTAACCTCTTGCCTTCGTATGTACACGATAAATGTATCGTATGTAAATACATATTATGTCACTACGTGGCGAGAAATACAAATAATATGACTAGTTATGTACAAATAAAAAATTTTTAAAACTTTTGAAATATGTATATTCGACTTGTAAAGGAACTTTTCCTTCTCCATCGAAAAGTTTTATAAATATATTTCTATATTTATAAAACAAGGCACGATTTTAATCGTGCCTTGTTATTTTATTATGCAGCGTTTTCTACTAAGAAGTCTACAGCTTTACGCACTTTAAGATCTTCAGCTAAAGCGTCTACGCTTCCAAGAGCTTGCTTGATAGCGTCTACTGGCATACCGTACATTTCAGCCATTTTTTCAACTTCTGCAGTTACTTCTTCTTCAGTAACTTCGATGTTTTCAGCTTCAATGATAGCTTCAAGAACAAGATTGATTCTTACACGTTTTTGTGCATCTTCTTTCATTTGCTCTTTTAATTTGTCAGCGTCAGTACCTGTGAATTGGTAGTAAAGCTCAAGATTCATACCTTGTTGGCTTAAACGTTGCTCGAATTCACGAACCATACGATCTAACTCAGTGTTGATCATAGCTTCTGGAATTTCGATTTCAGCGTTAGCAGCAGCTAATTCTACTACTTCGTCACGTACTTTGTGCTCAGCTTCGTGCTTTTTGCCTTCTTCTAAGTTTGTGCGAAGTTTTGCTTTTAATTCATCAAGAGTTGCAACCGCTTCGTCTGCTTCTTTAGCGAACTCGTCGTTTAACTCAGGAAGTTCTTTTGTTTTGATTTCATGAATTGTTACTTTGAATGTTGCTGGTTTGCCAGCTAATTCAGCAGCATGGTACTCTTCTGGGAATGATACTTCAACGTCTTTAGACTCACCAGATTTAAGACCGATTACTTGCTCTTCGAAACCTGGGATGAATGTACCAGAACCGATTGCTAGAGAGTAGTTTTCGCCTTTTCCGCCTTCAAATGCTTCGCCATCAACGAAACCTTCGAAGTCGATTACAGCTGTATCACCGTTTTCAACAGTTCCTTCTTCTTTAACAACTAGTTCAGCTTGACGCTCTTGTAAAGATTTTAATTCGTTCTCTACATCTTCGTCAGTTACAGTTGTTTCAACTTTTTCTACTGCTAAACCTTTGTACTCACCTAATTTAACTTCAGGTTTCACTGTAACTTTTGCAGTGAAGATAAGGTTAGCATTTTTTTCGAACTTCTCGATGTCGATTTCAGGATGATCAACTGGGAAGATACCAGCTTCTTCAATCGCTTCACCGTATGCTTTTGGTAAAATGATATCTAAAGCATCTTGGTATAAAGATTCAATACCAAAGCGTTGTTCGAATAATGGACGAGGCATTTTTCCTTTACGGAAACCTGGTACGTTAATTGTTTTTACTACTTTTTTGAACGCAGCGTCGATAGAGTTGTTTACTTCTTTAGCATCAACTTCGATTGTTAAAACGCCAACGTTACCTTCTAATTTTTCCCATTTTGTAGACATTTATTCTTTCCCTCCAACTATAATAATGTATGCACATACCTCTATAGATTAAGATCTTCATTATCTCTTTTTTGAAATAACAAATACACAAATAATCCTCTAGCAAAAGCTTTCAGATATAATGTTCCAATCTACTAATTGCCCAGAAGACAACTACGGTATATTTTGTTCGAGAATAATATGAAACATATTAAGTAAGAGAATTACACTTCTCTTCTCTTACAAACAGGCAGTTTTCTGCCTTTTGCAACCCTTACATTATAACATAGAATATGCTCGTTTCAAGAACTGAACGATTCTTTTTCATAATTATACAGGCAAATATCCTTCTCTTTCAACACGTAATAACCATTGATAGGCAATATGAAACTCTTCCAATTCGATATTGTATGCTGCCATAAGCTCTTCTTCATCAATAGCCAATCCGAAACGCTTTCTTCCAATTCTCTCTAAAACAGCTGACCAAATCTCTTCTTTATCCATTAATAGAGCGAATGGGAAAATGCTAATTTGCAATTCTTTCCAATATGTAACCATCGCTTCAAATATATCGGGATAATTTTGCTCTAATCGACTTGATAATTTATGTATAATGTTATTGGATTGCTCCTCATTATGACCTGTAAATGCTGGAATTACCTTAATCATATTCCCAAACTTTTCTACCTCTATTTCCTCTTCTACCTGACTTTCTATCATTTTATACAAAATAGAAGTTTTCAAATAGGGGTGTTGCTCTTCATCTATTAAAAATTTCTTTAAAACAGGTAATGCAAGATCTAAGTCTTTTAATGAAAGTCGCTGAATCGCTCTTAGCTTCTGTCCAAAGTTTTCTCCAAAAATTTCATGAGTAAACTCATTCAACTCAAAATTTGAATCCACTAGCGATGCGTCTCCCTCATTTAGCATACCTTCTGCAAATAAAGCAAGCTGCGCTAATTTTTCCTTTTGATCAGGCATTATATCTTTCGTTTGTAAAACCTTTTCAACAGTTTCAATAACACCTTCATAATCATTTGTTTGAACTAAAATAGTCACGTACGTTTCAAGAATATCACCAAATAAGACAACTCCTGTTTTAAGCAACTGTTCACATTTGCCTTTCGCTTCTTCCATACGTTTTAATTCGAGTAAACAAATAACTGAAGCTAATTCCGTTTGTTCCGTTTCCGCATTATACTGACGTAATATTTCAAAGCAGCGCAATGCATCTTCGAACTTCCGCTCTTTCAACGCTAAAAAACCTTCATCAATATAGCGCTCTGATAGCTGCGGAAACAATACGACCGTATTTTCTTTTTTATCCATACGTCCGCCTCTTTTTCTTGATTTTAATTATGTTCAAAGTAAATATATCAAATGCGTAATGAGAACACAACATCCCCAAATTATTTGTTTGAAATATGAAAATATTTAATTTTTACATTCCAATACAAATAAATCTCTACTAAAAATTAAAATTGTACAAATAAAAATCCCCAGCAACAAACGCAGAGGATTCATCATTAATGGAAAGCTTTTATAATTGTGGGGTATATTACAAGGGTAATAATTTGGAGAACAATAATTGCCATAACAATCATGCTAAAATAGAAGATTGGTTTACTTCGCTTCATTAAAAACATAATAATAAGCATCGTACAAGCAAACAAACTTAAGAAGAACAAACTTGTTGTCGAACTAAGTATACCACTTGGGACAAAGAACAATAACACTACACTACAAGTACCTATAATTCCAAATAACCATTCCATTCATTCACTCATTCCCTTTCCCTCTCATGGCTGTTTTCTCTAAGCAATCAAATGTTTCACAACATCAACTACATACGTTAATTTCTCATACGCTACAAATCCAAAAGCAACCGTCAAGCCCGTTACAACTAATCCTTTCATCATTTCTGCCTCCTCGTTTTATCGTTGTTATCTTCATTATAAAAGATTAGCAATTTCTTACCATCGAACTACCTTACAGTTACCTTACAGAATTGTAAGATTTCAAAAAGAGATTGAAAAACACCTCATATCGCTTGAGGTGTTTTTCACGGAATTTATTTATAATCACTTGCAAAATTAACTTTTTTCTCTTGGTTATTTTTCGGAGAATCCACTCTTAAACTAATAGATTTACTAAATAATTTAGGATCAAAATAATTATTCATTACTTTTCTTAACTTACCTTCAGATATTTTCATATTACAAGAAAACAAAGGATGAAGATCATGTTAATATATTTTTGTACAATTAAGAATTTAATTTACAAGGGGGATTATATATGTTTAAAAAAATGGCCGCAGATGTATTAGGACTAAGCGATGTAGGTTCTGTTATTACACCTAAAGACTATGATAAGGTCGATGCCGATGATTATGTAATGCATGAAGATGGGGAGAAAATTTACTTTCTAATTAAATCGAAATCAGATGAATATTGCTTCACAAACAAAGGGTTAATTCACTTAGACGGTACAAGCGCAACAAGTAAAAAACGTACACTACGCCGCTTTAGCTATAGTAAATATCAAATTAAAAACGTAGCGCTTGAAACTGCGGGAACGATTGATTTAGATGTAGAAATTAAGTTCCAAATGGGCGATGAGCATTACTCAATTGATGTTCATAAAAAACATATTGAAGAATTAAAAGATTTATATAAGGCTTTACTTAAAATCGAAGAAATTTCATACGACAACGATATTACATTACAATATGCACACAAAAGTTTAGATATGGCATCTAATGCCTTTAGCCGCATTTCAAACGCACAAGTAAACTTAGCAGAGCAATTTAAAGAGATGAACGAGATCGCCTTTAACTGGCTTGTTGATACGAAGAAACAATATAATGTGAAAGATTATGGTTTTGTCTTTGACAAGTTTATTAACAACTAATTTAAAACAAACAAAAAACCTTGTTATCAAAAGATAACAAGGTTTTCTTAGCGTCCCAGGAGAGATTCGAACTCCCGCTCCGCCCATTTCCGTACTATTTTATATATTTTGACCGCAGTCTTAATATATCTTCTCCTTCGCGAATGCCTGCCGATCCTTTCCTCACATTTTTTACGACAGTCCAATTCGGGTTAGTTTCATCACCGATGTTCTGTACTGTAAAATTGCCATCACCATATTTCCGGTGACCTTCCGCCAATTTCTCCGTTAAATCATTCTCATTTGATCTCGCCATCTTTGCGCCATCTCCCTTTTTTATACGACCTTCTTAAACCATCTAACCAATCACAGGTCCAGTCAATTGGAGATTCTCGTTTTCCGCTTCTATTAATTGTAACACACTACCGGGAATAAGTTCCGATAACTGCTGCTGAATTGTACTAGAATGGTAAAGAGTTTTATAATATTGTAAGTAAACAATTAAGAGAATCTGGATATGGATTTGAGTTCCATCATAAACCTATTGATTCTTTAAATTAAATAAGAGGAATAGGGCGCATAAATGGCGCTCTTTTTATTTAAGAAAAAGAAGTACATATGCAACTGCTTAATATCAAAGGAAAGGTCGCAAATATCAAGAATGAACTACACCTATAACCCAAACATCAAATTTTAGACAAACAAAAAACCTTGTTATCAAAAGATAACAAGGTTTTTTTAGCGTCCCAGGAGAGATTCGAACTCCCGACCGTACGCTTAGAAGGCGTATGCTCTATCCGGCTGAGCTACTGGGACATGGAGCGGGTGAAGAGAATCGAACTCTCGACCAGAGCTTGGAAGGCTCTTGTTTTACCACTAAACTACACCCGCATATGTTATTTTCTTTTCTTCGTTAGCGCCGTTGCCCTATCGACAATATTTATTATATGTATAACCACACATAAAGTCAACACCTTTTTTAAAAGAGGATAAATTTTCTTATCCTCTTTTAAAAACTGCTTGTTCAACTAGTTGTCCGTCTAACGTTTCAAAACGAACTTCCATTTGATTTTCATCCATTTCTAATAAAGCAAATGTCTTTTCTACACGCTGACGTGGTAATAAAATACTGCCTGGATTAATAAATAAAACGCTCTCGATTAATTCCGCACCTAATACGTGAGAATGTCCAAAGCATGCAACTTGCGCTCCCACTTCTTCAGCATGGTACGCTAGCGTTTGTAATGTCATTTTCACATTATGGCGATGTCCATGCACAACTAAGAAGCGAATTCCATCTACATCAGTTACAATTTCATCTTGAAAGTTAGCATAATCACAGTTTCCTTTTACAACACGGAAACCTTGCAGTTCTTCATGAGCAGGCGTTAGCTCTGAATCACCGCAATGAATCATGATATCTACTTTCCCTTCATATTTCTCTTTCAACTGCTGTAATTCCTTCACAGAGCTATGACTATCACTTACGATTAAAGCTTTCATCATTCTCTCTCCCTTATTCTCCTAAAAACCATTCCGGGATTTTTTCTTCTAATTTACGAAGAGCACGGCCACGATGGCTAATAGCATTTTTCTCATCTGAACTTAGTTCCGCCATCGCTTTTTTATATTCTTCCACATAAAAAATCGGATCATATCCAAAGCCGTTTTCCCCGCGGCGTTGTTCTAAAATAAATCCTTCACATGTCCCGTTTACAATGACAGGCTTTTTATCACCTTCAGGGAAAGCAACTGCTAATGCACAATAGAAACGAGCTTTACGCTTTTCAAACGCTACTTCATTTAATTCTTGTAACACTTTATCAATATTCGCTTGATCATCTTTCGGCTCTCCAGCAAAACGAGCTGAATACACGCCTGGTTTCCCGTTTAACGCATCTACAATAAGACCTGAATCATCCGCAATTACAATTGCATTCAACTGTCTACTCAAACTATCCGCTTTTAAGATCGCATTTTCTTCAAATGTTTCACCAGTTTCTTCGACTTCTTCAATATGAGGAAAATCGTGTAATGATTTCACTTCTAAATCAAATCGCTCAAATAACTCAGCAAACTCACGTACTTTCCCCATATTTTTTGTCGCTACAACAACTTGTTTCATACTTTCCACCTCTACTCTATATGAGATACGATGTCACCTAAAGCTTCTTTTTGCATATCAATCAGTTGGAAAATGCCTTGTTCTGCTGCATCAAGTAGTTCATTTAACTGCGCTCTACTAAACGTCGCTTCTTCTCCAGTTCCTTGCACTTCAACAAACTGGCCTTTTCCAGTCATAATCACGTTCATATCAACGTCTGCTTTAGAATCTTCTGCATAGTTTAAATCTAAAACAACACCTTGTTCTTCAACAATCCCTACTGACGTTGCTGCTAAATAATCTTTTACTGGAATTTTAGATACTTTTTCTGCTTGTAATAACTTCTCAAACGCTAATACCATCGCTACATATGCACCTGTAATAGAAGCTGTTCTCGTTCCACCATCCGCTTGAATAACATCACAATCAATCCAAACCGTTCTCTCACCAAGCGCTTCTAAGTCAACTACCGCACGTAATGCTCGTCCAATTAAGCGCTGGATTTCCATTGTACGTCCTGTTACTTTCCCTTTACTTGACTCCCTAATTGTACGTTGTTCTGTCGCACGTGGAATCATCGCATATTCAGCTGTTACCCAGCCCTTTCCTTCTCCACGCATAAATGGCGGGACACGCTCTTCAATTGTCGCTGAGCAAATCACCTTTGTATCCCCAACCTCAATTAATACTGATCCTTCTGGATGTTTTAAATAATTCGTATGAATATGTATATGGCGTAATTCTGTTTTCTCTCTACCATCTACTCGCATAAAAATAACCTCCTCATAACTACTCGTTAGTATAGCCAAATTTAAATGTATGATATGTATACAATAAAAGAAGGAGAACCCAAAAAGCAATTCTCCTTTCTTACTTAAGTATATCAAATTATTCAAGATTAAAAACTACCTGTATTCACGTTTTCTGGACGATCTACAGGTTTTATTAACTTTCCGCCCTTTTCATCTATAAGATTTGCTTTTCCATTTACTTCAATAGAAATATTTTTCACACCTTTCTTTTCTGTTAAAGATAAAACTAACGACTTCAATACGTAATTTGAAATCATATTTTTATCTGGGTTTACAAATATATTTTCATTAAAGTTTAATGTAAGGTTTCCGTCTTGTAATTTCGGATTCGTAATAAGCTTAACGCCTGGATTAAAATCATTTAGGAGCGATTGATGGATCGGACCTTTTACAAGCTCATCTATAATTGCTGCATAGTCATTTTCTTTACCTTCCGCAACGCGGCGTGTGACTGGTACGTAGTATTGCTGTTTATTATTATTTTGCGCCATAAAATACAGTGTGACTGGTTTTGTATTTGTTACATCTGTTACTTGTTCATCATCGAAGTTAATACCATTTGCACGGCTCACTCCTTCACCAAGCGGTGTACCACCAACCGGCATTTTTGCTAATTTCTCACCATTTATTTGGAACTGCACTTGTTTTATCTCTGTAAATTGCGTCAACGTCCAAGCTATAGATTCAACAATTTGACGCTCTTCTTCTTTCGCATAGTTTTTCATTTCTTTAGAGAAATCAATAACTGCCGTTCCGTCCTTTTTCAAATCTAAGGTCATCGTTGTATTCGCCGGAATGACTGCACGAAACCCATTTGGTAATAAATTCGTTACCGGTCCATCTTTCACAAGGTATTCTAACGTTTGCTTCACAGTCTCATTTGCTTTCGGAGTAGGTATAGCTAACGTTTGTGGTACAACATAACCATTTTTATCAACAAGGTATAGTTCTCTATTTACCATTTGCCCTTGCTTATCTTTTTTAGCTACTTCTTTCTTCCCACCCTCTGTATACGTAACTTGTTTTGGCGGATCAATTTGTTCAGTTGCTTTCTCTTGATTTATAAAGCCACACCCTGTTAGTAAAACAGCGCTCACAGTAGCACCAACAACCCATTTAAAAGTGGATTTAGGCATGCCATTCCCCCCTAAAATCTAAGTTTGTACTATTATGTATACGAGCTGTTTCACGTTTTAGAACAAGCTGTGCCTCTTATAAATTGAAACTTTAATCAGCAGGGGTCTTACTACCCAGCAAATAGCAAGATAAAACAAAAACTCCTGATTTCTCAGGAGCTCACTTATATAAATTCTACTATTATTCTTTTTCTAAATGAATATGCTTCACATTTTCAATCGGTTGACCGAACCATTTGGATGCAATTTCTTTAAACAAGCCTATTTTTCCTGTTGTTAAGAAGAGATGATCGCTTTGTTCTTCTCCTTCATTCAACATTTTACTATGATATAAGATTGTACTTACTTCACGTGCTGTTTCATCACCAGAACTAATTAGTTGTACTTTATCTCCCATTACTTTTTTAATAACAGGTCCTAAAATCGGATAATGTGTACACCCTAATATAAGTGTATCAATATCGGTACTTTTCAGTGGTTGCAGCGTTTCTCTTACAACTTCATACGCCATTTCACTTTCGAAATTCCCACTCTCTACAAGTTCAACGAAAGGTGGACAAGCTAAACTTTCTACCATAACACGGTTATTAATAGACTTTAACGCCTCTTCGTATGCACCACTTTTCACCGTTCCAATCGTTCCAATAATCCCAACGTGATACGTGTTTGTCACTTTTAAAGCTGTACGTGATCCTGGGTGAATAACTCCTACTACTGGAATTGGTAATTGTTTTTGCATCTCTTCTAATACAACTGCAGTTGCTGTATTACACGCAATAACTAACATTTTAATATTTAAATCTAGTAAATGCTCCGTCATTTCCCACGTAAATTGACGTACTTCTTCTCGAGAACGTGGACCATAAGGACAACGTGCTGTATCTCCTAAATATATGATACGCTCTTTCGGCAACTGACGAATTAATTCCTTTGCTACTGTTAAACCGCCAACTCCTGAATCGATAACACCGATTGCTCTATTCAACTTCATCACCCGTTTTCTCATTCATCATCTTTTATGCTTATCATTATATTTTACACACTTTAAGTTCGCTCACTTCAAATGCTTCTGTATGAAAATTTTCATTTTCCCATGTATAGACTAGGACCTTTTTTATTTTGCTCCTTTTTTTCGTAATTTGCAAGATAGAAAAATAACCGACCTTCTATAAGAAAGTCGGTTTCTTCTATATAAAGTGCATATTCATTGCTCCATCTTTTTTTGAAAAGAAGACATTCCCGTTAATAAGAAGAAATGAGCAGAAATTAAAATGACGATAATTTATTTACAGCCCTTTTTATAGCCTTACCTATTTCCACGCTAGACTGTGGATTTTGTCCTGTAATTAAATGACCATCTACTACTACATGCGGCGTAAAATTGGGGGCTACATAAAACAAAGCTCCTTCTTCTTTCAACTTACTTTCTAACAAAAACGGAACGCGCTTTTCTAAATGTACAGCTCTTTCCTCATCGTTTGTATAACCTGTTATACGCTTACCCGCAACAAAAAACGAGCCATCCTTATTTTTCACACCGACTAAAGAGCTTACTCCGTGACAAACAGCCGCTACAATCCGTTTATTGTTATACATATTCTCAATCAAATTTGCTACATATGGATTACCTGGAAAATCTACAATCGCCCCGTGCCCACCACCAAATAAAACCGCATCATAATCCGAAAAATGAACATTTGAAATCGGCCTCGTATTTTGCAATAAAGAAGCTACATGCTTGAATTCGCGAGGTATACCATTCGGAATAGACACTCTATCTATAGGTACTCTCCCACCTTTTATTGACACAATATCAACATCAAACTTAGCCTTTTTAAATACATGATAAGGAGCTGCGAGCTCTTCCAGCCACAAACCAGTCGGGTGTCCATTCATATCATGAGCACTTGTTGAAACTAACAGTATCCTTTTCAACATATCCCCTCCTTATTACCTATTTATGTATGGAGTGTTCTTATCATTCATATAGCAAGTGAAGCAAACAAAAAATAGCCGACTTTTATATAAAAGTCGGCTGCTTTCTTATAATTCGAGCTCTCCCATACGAAGAAGCTCCACAACTGCTTGTGAACGTCCTTTAACCCCTAGCTTTTGCATTGCGTTTGAGATATGGTTGCGAACTGTCTTTTCACTTATAAAAAGTTCACCTGCAATTTCCTTCGTTGTTTTATCTTGAACCAGCAATTCAAATACTTCTCTCTCTCTCTTTGTGAGTAAAGGTTTAGATTGATACGCTTTTTCCTTCAACTGGTATAACCCTCCTTGCTTAAGCCAGAGCTGTGTATGTGTAAGTTGGGTGTTTATTTAGTCAAGATATTGTATGAACGAAATGTGCAGGTGGTGAATGAAAATGGGCTTTATTTCCTATGTTATTTTAGACTTTTATACAGTGCGTACACTCTTTTTATCCACTTACTTTCCAACGCGCCATATTTGTTCTAGCAATATACTTACAACCGTACCTACAAATAAACCATTACCGAATATATATTGCATAACAGACGGCAAGGATTGGAGTGCTCCAGACGGTAAAAACATAACGCCGCTGCCAAATAATACTGCAACGCCTAAGATCGTTACATTCCTTTCACTCATCGGCACTTGTTTTATATTATTAAATCCAATTCCAATTAACTGTACGAACGAAGCCATTAAAACAGCCGATGCAACAGCTGATGGTAAAGATGCTAAGTAACGAATAATACTTGGAAAAAGAGACATTACGACTAGTAATGCACATGCCATTAAGAACGATCGTATATACTTTTGTTTTGTTAAACGTATAAATCCTGCCGTTGCTGGTAACGGAACGACACCTACAGTTGAAAATACAGAAGAGATGAGATGTGAAATCCCCCCAACCCATGTTCCATCTTTCAACTGTTTTTGTTCAATAGTCGCTTTATGAATAGTTGCTTGATTAATTGCTATAATAGCTGCCACCGTATTCGAAACTAAAATACATACCATAACGAAACTTGATACAGCCATACCTGTATTCCATTTTGGAAGTCCCCAAGCAAATATATGTGGAAGTTGCACAAAATGGGTTACTTGAGATGGGATTGTCACTTTTCCTGCAATGAGAAAAATAATCCACCCACTAATTAATCCTATTAAAACTGCATAACTTTTGACAAAGCCTTTTCCAAAATTAGATAGTATAATAACGAACAGAAATATACTAAACGCGATCATTGCTGTAAATCCGTCGATTTGAGAAATAGTAGCTGTAATTCCTAACATTCCTTTTAAAAATACACCACTTAATTGTAAACATAATAAAAGTAAAAACGTCCCTGTCACAAGCGGCGTAAATAAAAATAAAATACGTCCTATAAAACCAGTTACTCCTAATCCTATTAAAATAACACCGGAGATTATCATTCCTAATTCTAAAATTTGCAGTGTACTATGTAATTGATCCTGTCCGGCCGTTGCATAAGCAAGTACGGTAAATACACCAACCCAAGATCCAGCCGGCCCATCCGCAATTGGCAGTCTATGCCCAAGCCACCCTTGTAAAAAAGAAGATATACCAACTACAAAAAACGTACGCTGCATTAAATAAAATATTTCTTCCGTCGTAAGATGAAATAATCCGCCAACGACAATTGGTAGTGCGATTGAATTTGCTAATAAAAATATAAACCATTGCAAAGTTCCCATAATATGATTTTGGTTATGTTGATTGTCCAATTTTTTCATCCCTTCTAGCTTTCCTATAAAAATATATTGTAAGAATAAAAAAGAAGAGTTCTATACTCACCATTAGAACCCTCCTCAAAATATTTAAACGATTCTTCTACACAAGATTATTTAATTCCACCTCATTTAAACTTCCAACAACAATATTTCCTTTATACACGACTAAACGTTTTTCTGTTTGACGCGCTACTGCTTCAGCAGCGCATGTCGCATTCGTCAAAACAAAGCTCGCTTCATCCCCTACATTCGGCCATACTCGCTTCCCTTCATTATTTAACGTTTCTTTTCCTCCTGTAATAAAGCGGAGTGCTTTTCCTAAAGACCTTTCGTCACTCCACCCAAAACGCTCTGCTAATCGATTCGCCTTTTGAAGCATATCACCTGTTCCAAACGGTGACCAATGATCTGTAATGCTATCATTGCCTAATGCAACCTTAACACCTTTTTTATCTAATAACGGAATTGGGATTACTTGTTTACCAATTGGCACTGTTGAAGTAATATCGATATTTACATTTGCGAGTCTTTCTGCCACTTCTTCAGCCTCTTTATCAGTAACACCACCAAGTCCAAGTGCATGACTAATCGTTACACGGCCTTGCCATCCTGCTTCTTCTGTTAAACTTGCCAATCTCTTCATCGTAAACGTTCCAAGATTATTCGCATCGTGCAAATGAATATCAACATCCGCATTAAATTCTACTGCGATATCCATAATTGTATGTAATGACTTTTCAATGTCATTATCTACTGTAGCTGGATCTACTCCCCCGACTAGATGAGCACCCATACGCATCGCATCTTTCACGAGTTGCACAGAATCACTGCGCAATAATCCATGTTGCGGAAACGCAACAATTCTACTAGACACTCGATTTTTATATGTTTCTAATGCCGCTAACGTCGCCTCCAGATTACCAAGCCCAATAATCGGATCGACATTACAATGCGTTCTAATATTCGTTGCACCATTTTGCAGTAGTAACTCTAGCATATTTTCCGCTCTATTTTGGGCAGTCGCTAATTGCTTTGGTAAAATTTTTTCTTCTTCATTAAAACGTGTAAAAATACTTTCTGCTGGCATACAAGCTTTCCATGGGCCACTATAATATGTTTTATCAATGTGAATGTGCATCTCTTTGAAAGCTGGCAACATTAATAAGTTCTTAGCATCAAAAGTTACTATATCTTCCTCTTGAACAATCCCTTTTATAATTTTTTTAATTCGACCATCTTCAATAAGTAAACTGCATAATTCTGTTTCTGTTTGTGAAATTCTCTCTTCTTCATATGTATATCCTGATTCAAGCATTACGTTAGTCAACCAATATACCGTCATCTCTATTTCCCCACCCTTTATTAAAAATCACCTCATAACTACAAGTTTAATATCCACTGAAAATTAAGACAATTAATACGATCACTTCTCACAAAAAAATGTAATACAACCCCATAGTCTTCTCATAAATTTCCATATAGAATAAAAGTATGCAGTTTGATATAAAAAGGAGTTGATTGGAATATGTCAAAAAAGTTATGTAAATCCGAAACTGATAAAATGCTATTTGGTATATGTGGTGGTTTAGGAGAATATTTTGATATTAGCTCTACTCTTATTCGTATCATTTGGGTTATTGCTGTTTTATGTTTTGGGACAGGATTTTTAGTTTATTTCATTTGTTTATTACTTATGCCACGTTCGTACTAACGGCATTATTTCACATACTTAAGAAGAGCAAATCACCTATAGAATCCTATAGGTGATTTTTTCATGAAGAATATTTCATCGTTAAATGTAATACCGCTACTTCTTCTTCTTCATTTTTATAAATATGCTTCTTATTCGCTTCAAATTGAATGGAATCAAACTCATTTAATTCGTATACATCATTCTCCACTTGAATAGACACTTTCCCTTTCATTACCGTTACAAGCTCAATCGCACCTTCATGATGAGCTTCTGGCTCATATATACTATTTGATCGTAAACAAGCACGGTGCATTTCCATCCCTGTTTCTTTCGTATAACGGAACATCGTTTCTAAATGCCACGCTTGTCCTTCATCTACTGCAAATCCTTCTCCACAGCGCGCAACAGCTACAGGTTCTCCAACAACCATTAATCTGGATAAAGGAATTGATAACCCTTTCGTTATTTTCCAAATGACAGCTAGTGTCGGATTTGTTTCCCCTCTTTCGATCTTTCCTAATGTTAATTTACTAACTCCTGTTTTATGAGCTAATTCTTCTAAACTTAATTTCTGTTCATTTCGAATTTGTCTCAATAACTGTCCAACTTGTTGAATGACTTCTTTCGTTTGCATATCTTCATTTTCTTTCATATATAAAACCACCTTAAAGTATAAAATAGTTTACTTTTAATAATTAAAAGTATATCATACTATACATAATTATTTATTTTCGAAAGGAGTGTTATACTTCATGCGCGCAATTTTATTAGGTCTTTTATCATCGGCCTTTTTTTCTGCAACCTTTATTATTAATAGAGCAATGAATGTATCTGGAACGAGCTGGGCTTGGACAGCTTCCTTCCGTTTTTTATTTGCTCTTCCTATTTTATTCCTTATCGTTTTATTTCGCAAAAACTTTAGGGGATTATGGGAAGAGTTAAAAAAACATCCATTGGCATGGATCGGATGGGGTTCTGTTGCCGGTATTGGTTTTTATTCTTTATTAAGTTTCGCAGCTGTCTTTTCTCCAGCTTGGCTCGTTGCTGGAACTTGGCAAGTTACGATTTTAGCTGGTTTACTACTATCACCACTATTTTTCGTGAAAATAGAAACAAAATCAGGTACGAAACTTGTACGTGGAAAAATTCCACTTCGTAGCTTATATGTTGCATTATTTATTTTACTTGGTGTAATTTGTATGCAAGCAACTGCCGCAGGCCATATTACAATGACTCAGTTCATTTCAGGTTTTTTACCTGTCGTATTAGCCGCTTTCTTATATCCGTTCGGTAACCGAAAAATGATGGAGCTTGTTGGTGGACGCCTTGATACGTTCCAACGTGTATTAGGAATGGCAATTGGAAGTCTTCCTATAACAATCTTGCTTGGTATATACGGATTTTCTACTACTGGCATTCCAACATCCAACCAAATACTTCAAGGATTTTTGTTAGCATTATGTTCCGGCGTTATTGCAACGATGACATTTTTCTTTGCTACTGACTTAGCAAAAGATAACCTCGCTCTACTTGGAGCTGTTGAAGCAACACAAGCTGGAACGATGGTCTTTACCGTACTTGGAGAAATCATTTTCTTAAATGGTTCACTCCCTGGAGGACTTTCTCTCATCGGAATGATTATTATCATGTTAGGAATGGTTGCAAATAGTATTTTAAACCGTTCTGTTCCAGTCGTTAAACAGAAAAAATCAGCATAAAAAAAGGGTGTGGTTCTATAGAGATGAACCATACTCTTTTTTATTGTCCCCCTATTTCGCCTTATCAGAATAGTATTTCATTGGCTGCTTATACTAAAACTTATGTTATAATACGTTTCATGCGCATTAATAGGAGGTAAATTATGTTAAAAAAAGCAATCGCTGAATTTATTGGTACATTTGTACTTGTATTATTCGGAACTGGAGTAGCTGTCACTGGCGGCGGAATTGAAGGAATTGGAACATTAGGAATCGCTATGGCTTTCGGTCTATCTATTGTGGCTATGGCATATAGCATCGGAACAATTTCTGGATGTCACATTAACCCAGCAGTATCAGTAGCTATGTTCATCAACAAACGAATGAACGCTATGGAACTTTGTTATTATGTATTAGCTCAAATTTTAGGTGGTTTATTAGGAACTGCAACGTTAGTAACAATTTTAAAATCTGCTAAAACACCTTTAGATAATTTAGGACAAAATGGTTTCGGAACTCTTGGTTTATCTGGAGCATTTTTAGTTGAGTTCATTTTAACTTTCGTATTTATTTTAGTTATCGTTGCTGTAACAGGTAAAAAAGGAAGTTCTTCTTTAGCTGGACTAGTAATTGGTTTCACATTAGTTTTAATTCACTTATTAGGAATTCCGTTAACTGGAACATCTGTTAACCCAGCTCGTAGTATCGCACCAGCTTTATTTGTTGGTGGAGAAGCACTTTCTCAACTATGGGTATTCATCGTAGCACCAATTCTTGGTGGTATCTTCGCAGCTATCATAGGTAAATTCATTTTAAATACTGAAAAATAGAATTTTCAATATTTCTGAATAAAAAAAGGCGAGCCCTCATTATGAGGAAGCTCGCTTTTTTATTCTTTCATTTTAGACTTTAAATTTGTAACTAATTGATCTACCGTTACTTTTGCAAGTACGTTTTCCATCGCTTCTTGCGCTTGCATTAAAATAATTTCTAATACTGATTGAATATTAGCTCCTACTGGACATTCAATGTTGGGATTTTCATGGAAGGAAAATAGCTGTCCTTCTTCTACAACTTCCACTGCTTTATATACATCAAGTAATGTAATTTCTTCTAAATCTCGAGCAAGTGTCGTACCACCTTTACCAGCTTGTACATCAACAAGTCCTGCTCTCTTCAACATTCCTGTAATGCGACGAATCACAACTGGATTTGTATTCACACTACCGGCAATCCATTCAGAGGTACAGCGAGAGTTTCGATCTATCGCAAGTAATGTCAGCATATGAACACCTACTGTAAAACGACTACTAATCCCCATCTGCACACCCTCCTTTTTATTCATTCTATTAAAAGACGACTCTTATCATTATATACTATTTTTAATTTATACATAAAGAAAAAGCATGATTTCAATAGGAAATCATGCTTTTCTCTCATTATTGACGCTTTATAAATTTCGCTAAATCTTTAAATTTCACTTTATCTGAGTAATTCATTACGCCGTTTACGTAAATGCGGCTTGTAACAGCATTTAATACCGCAATTGTCGCCAATAAGACTGCTAATGTTATCGTAATTTCTAGCATACCTGCTTCACCAGCTACAATACGTGAGAAGGTAACCATCGGTGTAAAAAATGGAACGTAAGAACTTACAACGACGATAGTACTATTCGGATCACTTAATGATTTAATACTAATAAAGAATGCAGCCATAATTAAAATCATTACCGGGAAAGATACAGCTTGTAAATCCTCCGTCTTAGACACGACAGCTCCAGCAGCAGCATACATCATCGCATAAAGTAAATATCCCGTAATGAAATAAACAAGAAACATGCTGATAACCTTTGCATCTAATTTCGTAAAGTCAATTGGAATACCAAATAGTGAGGCACTTTCTAAATCGACCCAACCTAACAAATATGGAATAAGATAACCACACGCCAATATGACAAGTTGCAATAACGCCGTTGAAACAACCGCTAAAATTTTCGCATACATCATCGTAAGAGGCTTCACTTTCGGAAGCATTACTTCCATTACACGTGACGCCTTTTCAGATGCAATATTCATTGCGATTGTATTTCCGAACGCTACAATAAACATATATAAAGCAAATGTAAAGAAATAGGCAATTCCGAAAGAAGATGTACGATCTTTTATCGCTTCTTGCTTTACTTGAATTTCTGTTTGTAATTGCTGTGCAATTTCTGTTGAAACATTATTTTTGGCAATCGTCACCATCGTATATTGTTGCTTTAAATATCCTGCCATAATTGCAGAAGTTGCTTGGCTTGGAAATCCATTATACATATATGTAATCGATGGAGCCCCATCCTTTTCCGTCACATGGAATAGACCATCTAAATCGCCTTCTTCTACTTGCTTATGCAGTTTATCAAAATCATCCTTTGAACCAATTGTTATTTTTGCTGATGGCAATAGCTTATTTAGCTCATCTTTTTGTACTTTATATGTGGAACTCTCTACTACAACTGCAATTTTATCTTTATCCTTATTTTTATCATCGCCTGAAGTAAAATGATTAAATGCAAAAATCCCAAACACAACTAAAAATAAAATCGCACTCGTAATTAATGATTTTTTAGATAAAAATGCTTCCCTAAAATAAAATGAAAATACGTGAGAAAATTTACGCATCGTTATTTCGCCCTCTCTACAAAGATTTCGTTTAACGTCGGCTCTAACATTTTGAATTGTCGTAAGCTAACACCTTGCTCTTGCAACTGTTGCAAAATCTTGAGAGCTTCCGCATCGTCTTGTACTTTCACATAAAGAAGGCCTTGTTGTTTTTCATACGATACATGTATAGCTTCTAATCCCTTTTCATTCTCTACTGTATCTTCAATCGTTAAATTACGGAAACCGTATTCTTTCTTAATATCACTTAGCTGTCCTTTTACGACTGCTTCACCTTTTTTCAAAATACATACATGTTGGCAAAAAGCCTCTACTTGTTCCATACGATGACTTGATAAAATAATCGTCTTTCCGCTCTGTACTTGTTCTTCAATAATACTAGCTAACATCCCAGCATTAACTGGATCGAGGCCGCTGAATGGTTCATCTAAAATGAGAAGTTCCGGATTATGAAGAAGAGCAGCAATTAATTGGATTTTTTGCTGATTCCCTTTTGAAAGCTCTCCAGCCGTTTTAAATTTATATTCTGGTATCGCTAAACGCTCTAACCAGTGATCAATAGCGTGATCCACTTCTTTCTTCGACATTCCTTCTAATCTACCAAAATATCGCAGCTGATCTATTACTCTACTTTTTGTATATAAACCTCTTTCTTCTGGTAAATACCCAATTGTTACACCACTATTTCCAAATGCTTTTCCATCCCATGTAATCGAACCTTCATTAGGCGTTAATAATCCGAGAAGCATTTTGATTGTTGTTGTTTTCCCTGCACCATTTCGTCCAAGTAACCCTAGTACTTCACCTTTTGGTAACGAAATTTGCAAACCGTTAACTGCTTTTGATTCCCCAAATTGTTTCGTTAAGTTTTGAATTTGTAAACTCAAGTATAAAGCCTCCCCTTTAGTATCATTCGTACTCTCTTTCAAAGACTATGTTTATTCAAGACAAAATATAGCACCGCGCTTCATCCTCTTATATGTAAACATCGTCATTAATCCATCATTTGTTCTATTTAGTTAAAATTGTAAATAACAAAGTTCTTTT
>NZ_JBNLYC010000012.1:0-66230 GCF_050172015.1 Bacillus sp. GMa5/1
GCAATTAATATTTTTGTTATGCAAGGTAAGAAGAAGGGTGCATCAACAAATGCTGATGCTGTAAGTTTTGAGAAAGTGACAGAGCGTAAGCTGAATAATACGAAGTTAATTTCTGGTCAGGTGAAGCCTGGTAATATTGAAAGCTTCTATGCAGATCCGGCCAAAGGGAAAGTGAAAGATATTGAGGTAAAAGAAGGGCAAGAGGTAGAAAAAGGTACGAAGTTATTCTCTTATGATAATGAAGAGATTAATCTTCAAATGAAGCAAGCTGAGCTTGATCAGAAGATGGCGGATATGCGTTACGATCAAGGGAAAAAGAAGATTGATTCGTTGAAGAAAGAAATTAAGAAGGCGAAAGATAGCGGAGCTGGGAAAGAAGTAACAGATCCGATGGACGAGCAAGTAAACGAGTTAGAGATAGGGCAAAAAACAATTGACCTTGAGAAAGAAAAAGGAAAGTTGCAGAAAGAAGAGTTAAGTAAGAAGCAGAAAGAACTTACGATTTATAGTAATTTCGCTGGTGTTGTTCAAAAGTTAGATAAAGATGCGGCACAAAGCTCATCTCAAGCGTTAGGTGGTCAAGGAAAAGCGTTTTTACAAGTAGCTTCTAAAGATCCATTCCAAGTTCAAGGTACGTTAACTGAGCTTCAGAAGTCACAAATTCAAAAGGATCAAACATTCACTGTAACGGCGAAAGCAAATAATAAGAAGAAGTGGACAGGTAAGATTACAGAGGTAAGCGAATTCCCAACGAGCGCAGAGATGGCGCAAGCTGGCGGCGTGGGTGAAGCAACTCAAAATATGTCCCAATATACATATAAAGCTAGTCTTGATAGTCAAGATGGTTTATCTCCAGGTTATCATGTTTCTCTGCAAGTAAACTTAGAGAATAAGAAGATGATTGCTGTCCCAAGTAAGAGCATTGTAGCAAAAGGCGATGATGCATTTGTTTATGTTGAGGATAAAGGTAAGCTTCGTAAACAAAATGTGAAAAAAGGTTCTACTGATGGGGACTGGACAGAGGTTGTAGAAGGCGTAACAGTGGGGCAAAAGGTGGTTAAAAATCCTTCCGACGATGTGTATGACGGAATGGAAGTGAAAGAGAAATGATTACGTTAAATAATATTGCTAAAACGTATTATCAAGGAAAGTTGGCAGTGCCGATTTTGCACGGTATTAGTTTAACGATTCAGAGCGGTGAGTTCGTTTCGATTATGGGACCGTCTGGCTCTGGTAAGTCGACGCTTATGAATATTATCGGTTGTTTAGATCGTCCAACAGAAGGCGAATATATGCTGAATGACGTGAATATCTTAACAGCAGACGAGTCAAAGCTTGCTTTAATTCGTAATGAATATATTGGCTTTGTATTCCAGCATTTTAATTTACTGCCTCGTCTTTCAGCAGTGGAAAATGTTGAGCTTCCGCTTGTATACGGTGGCGTGAAGAAAGCAGAGCGTCGCAAGCGTGCTTTGGAGGCGCTAGGTAAAGTTGGATTGGCAGATCGCGTGCATCATTTACCAAATGAGTTATCAGGTGGACAGAAGCAGCGTGTAGCGATTGCAAGAGCGATTGCAAATAATCCAACGTTTATTATGGCCGATGAACCGACTGGTGCACTTGATACGAAGTCTGGTGAGCAAGTTATGAATATTTTCACGAAGCTTAATGCAGAAGGTACGACGATTGTTATGGTTACGCATGAAGAGGAAGTGGCAGCGTATTCTTCCCGCCGCATTGTACTGCGAGACGGGAAAGTTACAGAAGATAGAAGGTGTGCGGTATGAGTTTACTAGATAGTATAAAAATTGCCTTATCTTCTATTTTAGCTCATAAACTGCGTTCAGCTCTTACGATGCTGGGTATTATTATCGGGGTAGGTTCGATTATTACTGTCGTTGCAATTGGGCAAGGCGGGGAAGCGATGTTGAAATCAAAATTCGCAGGTTCTGGTGGTAATAACCTTATGCCAATTCAATTTAAAGCAGATATTAATGATGAATTTGCTATAGGTGGATTTGAAATACCGAAGTTAACGGAAGAGGATATTTTGGAAGTAAAACAAGTGAAAGATGTTTCACACGTTATTACAACAAATTCGACAACAGAGACACTTGATGTAAATGATAAAAAAGCAAGGCTGAATGTTATTGGACTTGATAATGAATATTTTGCGGTTAATAAAGTAAAGGTTGTAAAGGGCCGCTCCTTAAATGAATCAGATATTTCTCACGCGAATAACGTTGTGATGATTAGCACAAAAACAGAGGAAACGTTATTTAAGGACGTAAACCCAGTTGGACAAATTATTGAGATGAAGGGACAGCCAATGCAAATTATTGGTGTGTATACATCAGATAATGAATTTATGGGATTTGAAATGGAAGAAGCGTTAATTCCTCTTACGTTATGGCCTGTTTTATATGGGACAGATGATATTCAAAATATCGCAATTCAAGCTAAAAATGTAGACAATTTAGAAGCAGCAGGGAAACGAGCTGTTGATGTATTAAATAGTCGTAAGCCAAGTGAAATCCCAGGTAAATATGAACTGGTGAATTTAAAAGAACTCCAAGAAAATGTTTCTAAAGTAACTAGCATCATGACGATGATTATCGGTGGTATCGCTGGTATTTCATTAGTCGTTGGTGGTATTGGTGTTATGAATATCATGCTCGTATCTGTAACGGAGCGTACGCGCGAAATTGGGATACGTAAAGCGCTTGGAGCAACGCGTAGTAAAATTTTATTACAGTTTTTAATTGAAGCTGTTATGTTAACACTTTTAGGTGGTTTAATCGGAATTGGTCTTGGGTATGGCGGAGCATATATCGTTTCTACATTCGCAAAATGGCCACCGCTCGTTTCGTGGGAAGTTGTCGTTGGAGGCGTACTGTTCTCGATGACACTCGGTATTATTTTCGGATTAATTCCAGCAAATAAAGCTGCGAAATTAGATCCAATTGAAGCATTGCGTTATGAGTAATTAATAGTGTAGTAGAACTACACATTACCGTTCTAGTGGGCGGTTCGTAGCCTCTATATGAGGAAGTGAACCGCCCGTTAGAACGGGTTATATAAATAGAAGGAGGCGTTATAATGGAAGCTAATATTAATACGCAAGATGTAGGTGCGAAGAAGCCATCATTATTAGGAATGATTACTTCTCCAAGTGAGCAGTTTGAGAGAATGAAGACGAGTAATGCAGTTTGGGGTGCATTTTGGCTACTTGTTTTAATAGCTGGGCTTGTTGGGGGATTTGCTGCTTATGTATATTCTCTAACACCTGAAGCAATTAAGCTTAATAAGGAATTAGGTGTTACTGTTTCAGCTGCAATGACATATGGTATGGGATTTGGGGTAATTGCTATTAGTATGGCATTTGTCTTTCTACTTAGTGCCGTGGTGTATAAAGTGTTAATGGTATTTATAAGCAATGATACTTCTTATAAAAAATTATTAGCGATTACTGTATATTCAAGTGTTATTTCATTACTAGGTTTATTAATAAATACGATTTTAGCATATATTTTAGGTGGATCAGGTCAAGAAATGTACACAGGCCTAGAGCCAATTTTTGCTTCAAGTAGTGGTGTTGTAAAAGGCATTGTAAGTAAATTTGAAGTGTTTACAATTTGGGGATATGCAGTTACATGGCTAGGTCTTCAAATTACAGCAGGTTTAACTAAAAAGCAGGCAACAATTATTACTATTGTTTTCTTTGTTTTAACTCTTGGAATGGGCGCTTTACAAGGTATGTTCCAATAAGGAAATAAAATAGAAAGGTGACTCTTTAAAGGAGTCACCTTTTTTTATTTTTACCCCTATTTCAAATACCACCAACAAAATTTCAAATACTAGCTGGTGTAATTTCAAATTCCGTCGGTAGTATTTGAAATTACTCACAGTGAAATCTTTTCTTTATTTTTATATTGTGAAGGTACCGCGGAATACTAGAAAGGTATACCTTTTAGAAACGGGTACTGTGTGAAGCCAGCGACTTTTAAAGAGGCAGTTGTTTTGTATGAAGGGATGATTGTAAATCAAATAAAGAAATTAGGTATTCGTAAAGATTATGAAGAGTATTATCAATGTGGTTTAATTGGTCTTTGGTATGCGTATGAAAGGTATGATGCAGAGAAAGGGAGTTTTCCCGCATATGCAGTTGTAACGGTGCGAGGTTATATATTAGAGAGATTGAAGAAAGAGTTCGCAGTGCAGGAGAGGTGTGTATGTGTAGGAGAGTATGAGGATATCTTTCATTTTGAAGATGTTGAAATAAGAGTGAAGGATTTTATGAGTGTGTTAGACGAGAAGGAGAAGTATATTATTTTTGAACGTTTCTTTGTAGGGAAGACGATGGGAGAAATCGCTTTAGAGACGGAAATGACATATTATCAAGTAAGATGGATGTATCGGCAAGCAATCGAGAAAATGCGGGATAGTGTAAAAGGATAAAAATAGAAAATAGAATGGAAGGTAAGGAAATACTACCTTCCATTCTATTTGTTATTAAGGTGATGAATCTTGCATGTTCATTTGGGATAATACATATCCAGCTTTCCATAATTGCTGGCTTAACTTATGGGGACTAATTTGTATCGTTACGGTAGCTCCATTTGAAAAATGAATTTTAGCTTGTTTAGCTTTTTTGAAAAACTCTATTGTATGAACATGTTTGAAGAAAAGCCAAATGCAATTTGGAGAAGCAGGAGATTCTGTTGGGAAAGCACAAATATATTCTCTATGATTGATCGGAATAGGAACGTTTTGTTTGAATTTAAATTTTGTTTTTACGGCATTACGTCTCCCTTGATAAGTAGAATGAATATTTGTTAGACAAGATTTCTGTATAAGTTGGAGAGCAGTTTGACAGGAGTAAAGATGGTTCCCGCTACTGTCGATAATTTTTGTGCGGTAATAAGGGTGTTTACATGGTTCAAGCATCATTGTAGAACTAGAAATAAAAATGTTGTTTTCATTATCCATAATTCTATATCCTCCCTTATAATTTTTATTCCGAATATAATTATATATAAATTAAGTAAATTTACTGTTAATATTCTATTTCATATTGTAAATTTTGTCTATTCGTTTACAATCAATAGGTGATAGTCTTTCTAATTTGCATCGCTTGTACATATATATGAAAATAGAAAAGAGTAGGCGGTGATATAGTATGAAGAAAAAGTATATTATTATGGCTTTAGTTGTCGTTCTCCTAGTATATTTAGCAAACAGTAATCCGAGTAAGGGAGAATATACAGAATGGGCAGCGAAGCAGTTTATGAAGCGTAATGATGTGAGTAAGAAGCTAGATGAAGTTCAAAAAGAGAATGAAGAGGGTCTCCTTGGCGACTTGGCATCGGCCGGTAAAAAGTTAGCGAAAAAGTATGTTGAGCCACAAGTTGGGTTATTAATTGATCATTATACGAAGCGAAATGATTATATATTCTTCTCAACATATACGACTGAGTTTGATATAGGTGAAGAACATTATAAGTACGTATGCGTCGGTTTCTCAAAGATTTTTATTCCGATTGAAATGCCGAAGAAAAAAGACGAATCTGCAAAATGATGCAGATTCGTCTTTTTAATTTTATAGAGTAATGGGAACTTCAGATACATTTTTTTCTACAAGGCGAGCTCCCTTTTTTCGTGTATTTTCATCAATGGATGAAAATACAGATGAGGCAAGGATTGTATCCATTACTTGATTTACGACTTGTGCATCGATTGGTGTGATGGGCGTATCGATAGAAAAAACGACTGTTTTTCCATCTTCTTTCGCGAAAATCAACTCTAGTACTTGCATGTGTTATTCCCTCCTTTGTATTTATCAAGCTATTTACGGGATTCGGGTCTGCCGGTTAAATTGTGATCTAATAATCAGCGGGGATGAATAAAATCCCCACTAATCCGAGTTTTACTTTATAGTTTAGAAAGATCTGATGTGCTTACAAGTTGCACAGCGTGAAGTGGTGATGCTTGTAAGGAAGCTAGAGCATGAGCTACGTTGTGTACTTGATCTAAGCTCGCGTTTGTTTTAACACGTTTAAATTGTTTGCTCTTGAAAACTGTTTTACCGTTCTTATCTAATCCGTTGTTTAAGACAAGACGTAAAGTTAAATCCATTACGATTGTTTCAATTGCCATGTGTATCACCTCCTTTCACTTTATAAATAGGGTACAAATGTCATGTTTTGGCGTGAAATTTTTTCTTTTTTTTGGTACCCTTAAAAGATTAAGAGAGGAGAATTCTGGATAATGAATCGTAAATGGTTATTTTGGATTCCTGTATTACTATGGATGGGGCTGATTTTCTATTCTTCGGCACAACCATATAAAAAGCAGGATATGCGTTCAGATATTGAACAATATGTAAATGTTGAATTTGTGAAAGAGCATTTTTCATGGGTATCTATTGATTATGGTGGAGGAACCCCTGTTAGTATTGCGAATAAAGGGGTAGGCGGATTTATTGAGTTTTTCCTTCGTAAAGGTGCTCATTTTATGGTGTTCTTTATGCTAGGTTCATTGATTTATTACGCTTTTCATCGATCAGGTCATTCGAGGAAAAGATGTTTTATATATGCCCTTCTTTTCGTTGCCGGTTATGCAACATTTGATGAAATTCACCAATGGTATACGGGAGACCGTACACCAATGTGGCAAGATTCATTGCTTGATACGTGCGGTGGGTTAACGGGGATTATAATAAGTAATTGGTTTTGGAATAGAAAAAAGCGCTAATCTCATTTCGAGATTAGCGCTTTTTTTGCGGGTAGTAAAACTCTACGTGATTGGCCTAATTAAAGTTTCACTTTATCCCGCATTAACGGGCAGTAAGATCCCCACCTCAAAATTCAGTGAAAGTAAAAAAGTTAGGTGGGGGGCGGGCTGCCTGTAAAAGCCAGATTGGTGAGGGCTGATAATCAGTTGGAGATGAACAAAACCCCCACTAATTAAAGTTTCACTTTATACACCAAGTAATTCTTTTAGTTCGTCTGTTGATAGTTCAGTCATCCAACTATCGCTTGTGATGACAGCATTGTTTAGAGATTGTTTTCTTTCTAGCATTTCATCAATTTTTTCTTCTAATGTTCCTGTTGTAATGAGTTTGTGAACATGAACAAATCGTTTTTGACCAATGCGATATGCGCGGTCTGTTGCTTGATTTTCCACAGCTGGATTCCACCAACGATCGTAGTGAATGACATGGTTGGCAGCGGTTAAGTTTAATCCTGTTCCGCCAGCTTTTAAGGATAAGATGAAAATGTCATACGTTCCGTTTTGGAACTCCTCAATCATCTTGTCGCGATCTTTTTTCGGTACACTACCGTTTAAGAAGAGGACACGCTGGCCGAATTTTTCTTCTAGCACACGTTTTAGCATGTTCCCCATGCCGATATATTGAGTGAAGATGAGGCAACTTTCATTTTGATCTTTTATATTTTCTATGAGCTCCATTAACGTTTTTGTTTTCATAGAGCGTTCAACGACATTTTGTGGCTCTTCTTCTTTTAAATAAAGAGCTGGATGATTACAAATTTGTTTTAGCTTGTTCAGCATAAGTAATATAAAGCCGCGTCTTTCAATTCCACTTAATCCTTCGACATTTTGCAGTGTATCTTGAACAAGTTGTTCATATAAGGAAGCTTGTTCACCAGTAAGAGGACAGTAAGCTTTTTGTTCTTGTTTATCTGGTAAATTTAATGCGACTGTTTGATCTTTCTTCGTTCGGCGCAGTAAAAATGGTGAGATAAACCGTTGAACTTGCTGGATTTTTCCTTCATCACGATCTTTTTCAATCGGTGTGACGAAGCGGCGCTGGAATTGCCCTAAGCTTCCGAGATATCCATGATTAATAAAGTCGAAAATGGACCAAAGTTCAGCGAGGCGATTTTCCATCGGTGTACCAGTTAAAGCAATTTTGTGATTTGCTTGCAAGTTTCGTACTGCTTTCGACTGTTTCGTATGTGGGTTCTTAATATTTTGTGCTTCATCCAAAATAACAGCATCCCAGCATAATGAAGTTAGTTCTTCCTCATCGAGTTGAGCCAATGCATAAGATGTTAATACAACATCTGCTGATTGAAGGAAATCTTCAAAAGAATTGCCCTTATCTCTATTACTTCCATAATGTAATTGAACACGTAAATTCGGTGCGAAACGCTCAAATTCTTTTTGCCAATTTCCAAGAACAGATGTCGGCGCTACGATTAATGCAGGGCCTGTTTTGAGATTGTTTTCTTTTATATATAGTAAGTAAGAGATTGTTTGAATACTTTTCCCGAGTCCCATATCGTCAGCTAGCAATGCTCCAAATCCAAGTTTTCGTAAATATAATAACCATTCAATGCCGTGTTGTTGATACGGGCGAAGTGTTGCGTTTAGTGAAGTAGGGACATCCACTTTTGGAATATCTCCAATATGAAGCAGCTTTTGGAATAGTTCCTCATAATATCCATCTAGTTCGATTTCAATATCAGTAAACGGACTATCATCTTCTACAATTTCTGTTTCAGCCGTATTTGATAAATGTTGCTGCAGGACATCTTTCATCTCTAGTCCGTATTTATCGGCACGGTTCATGAGTTTCCTTACTTCTTCGATAAAGGCTGGATCTAGTCGCATCCATTGACCATTTATATTAAATAGACGTTTATTTTGTTCAACGAGTTCGAAAAATTCGCTTTCTGATAAATCAATGCCGTTTGTCGAAATGCGCCAATCAAAATTAACGAGCGTATTCATACCGAAGAACGATTGTGTTTGTGCTGTATTTTGCTTCAGCTGGACACGTAATTTCGGTTTTGTTGCTTTTAAATTTTGCCACCATGATGGTAGTAAAATTGTAATACCGGCTGCAAGTAATTCATTGCTTGCTTCTGTTAAGAAGTTCCAAGCTTCTGTTTCAAAGAGCTCATTTCGGAACGTATCGCCTTCTTTTAACCACGGTATGAGTTTACTAAAACCTTCTTGTGTTTCTGTAATCCGTTCTTCGTAATCGTGCCATCTTTTCGGTAAGGAATCGATGTTTTCATATACATATATGCGATGCGCCCCGCGCTTTGGTGTCACAATTGTCTCAAGCTTCCACATTTCAAATTCTTCTTGTGGTTCTTGTAGTCTTAGTCCGATTGTAAACGGAAGATCATCTTCGATATAACCAATTTTCCGAAGCCAATCTTCTTCATGTAGTGCTGTTTCCAGTTGTCTTTTCGTAAAGTCGTAATGTTCATATAGTCTTTTAGCATCTTCCCAGCCGTCATTTGAGCGGTTGTCTTGTAATATGCTTTCATTTACTGCTGCTGAGAAAAGCGATGCTAATGTGTCATCTTCAATTGGTGTATTTTGAACTTTCCAAGATGGTTGTTTAGGCCAATGATTCATATCTGGTACGAAACTACCACTCGTAAAGGCATCCCATAGTTCATTTGCATCTTTCGTAAGTGCTGTAATCGTGCCGTTTATTTGAATATGTGCAAAGGAATTCATCGGTTTGTTTGCAATGTATTCAAAGGCTTGTGCATTTGTTAGCAGCACACCTTGTTTTCCTTCGAAGGTTGCTTCTTTTAGAAACGTACCGTAGAAAGAAGTGGAGTGCCATGTGAATGCATTTCGTTTCCAACTTGTTACGGATAATGGAGTACCGCTGTCATCTTCTCCCCAAAGGAACCAACCTTGACTAACATGCTGGAGCCTAATTGTTACTTCAGTTTGATTGATCATCGATTAATTTTCCTTTCCGTAATTCCTCTTGTAGTGCACGCAGACGTGAATGGAGATTGGCGATGTGAATAATGAAAGCATCCCATTCATCGGTGCGTTTTAATCGTTTATATAATGTACGTAATTTCTTTAAGTAACGAACTGCACGTTTATATGATTTACGATTTCGTTCTTCAATCGCCTCTACAGCAGCAAGATGGTAAAGAGGAAGTGCCACTTCTGGCGCTTCTTTTTCAATATCTTTCAGTGGCTCTTTCAACAGTTCAATTGCCTCAAATCCATATAAGAGATGAAGCTCTGCCCATGTGCGATACTGTTTTTTCGCGAGTACGTACTGTTCGTAGTTTGTGAAGCTATACGGTAATAGTTCTTGTAAAATCATTTCAAAACCAGCTTGTTCATTTGTATGTGTTGCGTATGTTTCATACATGATTACAAATAGCCGAACGATATCTTTTATGAAAATCGTATTTTCGTGATCTTGGATCGTTTTCTTTACTTGTTTATACGTAAAGGAAAGCCAGTTTTTTGCACGATCCCATTGCATGGCACTTAATAGTTCTTCTAACCAATAGAAGTATAGACTCACAACAGAAGCAGGTTGTTTCTTTAGTAAGTCCATCGCTAGTAAATCTTCATCATTTAAAAAGAGAAGATGAGAAGACGCTAATGCTTTGGATAGTGGATTGATTTTCGTATCGATTCGTTTTTCTTCCTCTTGTATGTTCTCTTTATTGTTTAAAAGTTCACTCCATATGTGACGATAAATGAAAAATCGCTCTTGCGTATAAGCATCGGTAGAGAAGAATACTTCATGAACGAGACGAGCTGTTTCTTGCAAAATTATTTCAGACTCTGAAGGAATCGCTTCTGATTGTAAGTCCCGAACGATGGATTCCACTTTATCTACAAATAGGCGAATGACATTAACAGGTTGGTGATAAGAATACGTTTTGTTTGTTTCGAATGCCTGAATTTCTTCTAATAATTTTTGAAAGCAGTAAAGTGCTGCATGTAACCTGAATAATTCATGTATGGCGATGACGCGCGGAGCTTTCCGCTCAAGCTTCGTATAGAAATCTGTAAAGATACTCATAAGAAAATACATTTGTTTATAAGTAAGGCGAGCTTGTTCTTTTTTAAATGATTCATATTCTTTTTCAAAATATGATTCCCAACTTTTATAATCCGTTTCTTCAAAAGCTGATGATTGCAATACTTGTCTTGCAGTTCTAATAGGAGGAAGGGAAGGTTTCGTATTATTTTTAAATAAAGTTAATACATCTCCTACTTGCCCGAAACTAGACGCTGCAGATAGTAATACAGCGAGCATATGCTCACATTGTGTTGGTGCGAAGCAATCACAATAACTTTCAGCGACATTACGAATCGGAATATGAACGCTATATACGTTGCCTTCCGCATCTACAGTTCCTGATAGTGTATAACCATCAAAGTCAACGTTGTAGACAACACCACTACGATATAGGTGCCGAGCTGTAGCGACATGTTCCTGATCAGCTGTTTGCTGTGGATCTAGTCCTTGAACGAACTCATTCGCAATCATCATAATTTCATCTTTCGTAATTGAGTGTTGCAGCATAATATTCCTCCGTACACATATTTCTTTCCTTTACCATTATAAACAAAAAATGCTCAAAACAGAAAAAATGAAATTTGGATTACATAACTTGAAAATCATGGTAATATATAAAATGTTAATTTCATATATGAATATATACGTATAGGAGGAGAAATAATTTGTCAGATTTACAGACGAAGTTAGGTAGTGGAATGAATAAGTTACAAGAAGGAATAGAACAAGGGAAAATGAAGTTGCAAGTTGCACAAGAAATTGCTCAATTGAAAAAGGGAAAGCAAGTGCAAATGCAGAAAAAAGCAGAGGTTCTATTAGAGGTTGGGCAGCAAGTGTATGTTCAATTAAGAGGAAGTGGAGTAAATGAAGCGAGCTTAAAAGAAATGATTGCTCCAGTTCAAGAATTTGATGTAGCTATTTATCAAGCAAGAAAGCGCATTGTTGAATTGCAAAAACAACAAGGTGAAAAAGCTACATGTGAATGTGGTGGACCTTTATCAATAAATGATAAGTTTTGTGGTTCGTGTGGAAAACCTAACCCGATGTTAGCAGTAGAAAATGAAGGTGAAACGGTAAATTGTATTTCATGTAATGAGCATATCGATAAAAACTCTACTTACTGTCCAGTTTGTGGAATTAAGCAAAGTGGGGAGTGAATTAAATGTATTGTCGCACATGTGGAAAACAACATGGTGAAGAAGTAAATTATTGCCCAAATGAAGGTAGTATGGAGATTGCAGGAGCTATAGATGCAGTAACATTAGAAAAAGATACTGCAAAATACTGCAAAGGTTGTGGCAGTGAAAATGCTCAAAAAAATTTATATTGTCAAAAGTGTGGGTATTCTTTATCTGTTGTGAAGAAAAAAGAACAATCTGTAAAATTGCCTACAATGGATGGTGCTCCTAAAGTTGAATTTAAAGCAGATAAAGCCGTTTTACAAAAAGGTTTTATTGGTGGGGCTGTTGCAAGTATTCTCATGTTAATTGCTGGTTGGATTGGTAGTTTATTATTTGCTTCTATGTTAAGTGAGATGTTTAGCAAATTTGCAAAAGAATTAGAAATGTTGCCAAGTTTTTATTCGAGTGCAACTTCTACGATGTTAAGTTACCATTTACTTGGTTTTACAGCTAACGATGATAGTGGATTGATATTTTCTTTATCTTGGCATACTCCATTTACATTATTATTAATCATTCCATTTATTATTTTCGCTGGTACAGGAATTTGGTTAGGGAAACAGCATGTTGCGAAAACGATTAAAGATCAAATCTTTATGGCAGCAACAGTTGGTATTATTTATGGCGTCTTTTTATTCATTATAAGTTTTATAGCATCACAATCTTTTGCAATTCCATTCTCAGAAGCAGGTAAGATTACGGTTGGCTATTCAGCGATTAAGAGTTTATTGAGTGGTTTTGTATGTGGGACATTATTTACCTTATTAGGATTTATTGCTCATACAAGTAAAAACAATATGGCAGTAGCATTTCAAGAGTTAATGCCATATGGAGCGTCTGTGTATTACGGTGTTTCAGCTATGATAAAAGGACTTTTAGTAACAGCGGTAGCGGTTTGTATTATGGCGTTAGTAAGTAAGGAAGACGGTATTGAACCATTAAAAGAAATAACAACTTTAAAATCTGAAAGTACATTATTAGCATTAGAGTTAACACCTCAATTATGGAGTATGGCTCATTTTGCGCCGTTAGAAGTATCAAGTCCAGCACTTAGTAAAGAATTCACTAGAATTGGTAAGAAATCAAATACATATGAGAGCACGCTATCGTTTTCATTTATATCAGGCGTCTCTGTAAATGGCGTAGAGCTTAGGGAGATATTGATTTCAAAAGGAGCAAATGAGGAAAGCCTTGCAGAATTTGATAAAGTGAATAATGTATTCCATTATGGTTTATTACTGCTTATTATTCCATTGTTCTTTATGTTTAGAGCGGGAAGAAAGTTAGCTAAATTACCGACCGCCAATATATATATTACATTAGCGGTATGTAGTGGTTCTTACACAATTATGATGATTGTAATGAATATGATTTCTAAGTTCCAAATTAATGTTTCAGGAACGGTAACAGGTTTATTTGGAACAAGTGGAACGGTATTATCTATGCAAAATTCATTTATATATTTAACTTTGTTTAGCTTGATTGTGACATATGTAGCGGCATTTGCTGGAATGAAATTAGCTAAAAAATAGGAGGAGAGCACGTTGAAGTTTTGTGGAACATGTAAAAAGAATGTTGCAGACCATTTGAACTTTTGTCCTGAGTGTGGGAGTAAAGTAGAAGTAATCGTTGATAACACTGCTGCTTCATATACAGAATTACAAAGCGAGACAAAACCAGTGAAAAGTAAGAAAAATTTATTTTTGATCATTGGTTTTGCTGCTATTGCTGCATTATTATTTGGGGCATATAAATTTGGAGCATATAAGTTTTCAAAAGAAAAGCAAGTAAATGTAATGATTGAAGCATTCCAAAAGAAAGATATTAATGCAATTGATGAGTTTGTAAAAGCGAATGATTCAAGCTTAAAGATTAAGACAGAGGATATTAAAGCGTACATGCGTTATTTAAAAGAGAATCCTTCTTACAACAAACAATTACTGTCTTATTTACAGAAAGAGACAGTAGATCAAAAGTTAACTAAAGATAAATCTTCATTTAAGGACGGGGAAATAGTAGAAGAGGGAAAAGAGTGGTTCTTATATCCAAAGTATAAGTTTAGCATGAAATCTTATTATATGAGCATTAGTACAACTGCAAAAAATGCAGAGATATATGTGAATGACAAAAAAGAAACAGAGCTTTCTAGTGATAAAACTTCGAAAGAGTTGGGGCCATACTTCCCAGGTACATATGTTGTAAAGGCAACGGCGAAGACAGAACTGACTGAATTAGAAACAGAGAAAGAAGTAGATCTAGCGGATGAACAGAGCGAGAAGGTGAAAGTGGATTTATCGCTTGAAGGCAAGTATGTAAGCATTTCTTCTGATGAAAGTGATGCAACTGTATTTGTGAACGGGAAAAAACGTGGAAAATTAAATTATGGAAGTTATAAGCTTGGTCCTGTATCCACAGATGAAACAGTAGAAGTACATTTAGAGAAAACTACTGATTTTGGTGTGATGAAATCTGAAAGTGTTAAAATTGGAGACCAAAGCACGTATTACTTAAAATTCCCGAAAGAAACATCAAGTTCAGCGGTGGGCGAATTTGTAAGAAATCATATTTATGATAACGTACGTGCAATTTCATTAAATGATTTTAGTTTAATTGAAAATAATTATGATAAGAGCGGGAAATCGTATAAGGAAGACCGTGATTATATACAGTATTTACACAAAAAAGGAATTACAGAAGACTTATTAACGATGGAAGTTCGTAATGTAGAGCGTCAAAGTGATACGAAATATAAAGTAACGACATATGAAGAGTATCATATTCGTTACGGTGATGGATCTGTGAAGTTCAAAAGTTTTAATAACGAACATATTGTAACTGTGAATGGAAATGGAAAGATGCTGTATCATTCTCTTGGTGCAAATAATACGTTGAAATCAGAAGATGTATCTGGTCCAACTCGTTAATATGAGAGAAGCTGTTCAATATTTGAACAGCTTCTTTTTTGTAGCTAAATCGATATTTCGTGTCAAACCGTTGATATATTTTTTTACAATTATGAGTGCGTTTCCTTTAGTATCGCTTGTACATATGGATCATGTAATATTTGCTCTATAATTGGTAACATGTTTTGTTCAAATGGAATGTCGATAGGAAATGGCTTTTGAGAGCCTGGTTTTATTCCATATTGCACAATTTTGTAATGTGTATTGTTTTCAGACTTGAGCACAATTAACTTATAGCGGTTATCATCGCCAGTGAGTGAAAAATCAATAGAAGTAGCGTTATATGTCACTTCATCTTTATATATGTACGGTTTTGGCGTACCAATCCAGTCTACTTTTGCTTGTACATTCATGGGCATAGCCTCCTTATATGTATTATAAATAAAAGCCAGCTCTCAATAAAGAGAACCGGCTTGTAATTTAGCAGTCATTGGTTATTTTAAAATTTTCACTTTAACAGTTTTGCGTCCCCATTTTTGAGCAGCGCTATCTGATCCAAGTAAGATATCGATACGGTTACCTTTAATTGCACCACCAGTATCTCCAGCGATAGCTTCTCCGTAACCTTCTACCCATACTTTAGATCCTAATGGGATTACTTTCGGGTCAACAGCGATCATTTTCATGTTTGGATTCGCAGTTAAATCATGACCCATTGCAGTTAATACACGGCCGCCATATGTGCCACCGTTTTCGCTCGGGTGAGCTGTATATGCTGTAGCTACAACTGTTAACTCACGACCACCAGATGGTTCGCTAGTTTCAGCAGCTTTCACAGCAGGCTTAGCAGCTGGTTTTGCTTGTGCTACAGGTGTTTGAGCCTTAGCTGGTGCTTCAGCTTTAGCAGGAGCCGTTGTTTCTTGTTTCTCAATTACAGGTGCTGTACCTGTTAAGAAAGGAACATGAACATAAGCTGTTTTCCCGTTATATTCAAATTGTAACCACTCATTTTGTACTTGGTTCGTTGTTTCGATTACATCGTCTTTCTTCAACTTTCCAAGAACCTCTGAGTTTGTGTTCGCTTCAGCACGTACGTTTAATACGTTAGCTGTTACGTAGTAGATGCTTTTTGTGAACTCTGCACTTACGAATGCGTCTTTACCGTCTAAAGTAACTTTTGACCATCCGTTCTCTGTATTTTGTACATCTATTTTATTACCGTTTAGTAATTTACCGACAACTTTTGATTCCGTAGTAGGGTTTTCGCGTACGTTTAGTACATCTGTTGTTACAACAGTTTCTGCATTAGCAGATGATGTGAAAATCCCAAGACCAAAAACTGCTGCTGTTGCTATACCAATTAATTTTTTCATGATAGCCTCCATTGCGTTTGTTTTCGTGTCCTCATTATAGCAACAGATTTTTTCGGATTTGGGGAAAACACACAATTACAAACCATTCGTAATAAGTCGTTAATATCCTGTAATATAACAAAAAATATAAGAAAGCGTTTTTCATTCTATATGAATCATAGGTTTCTAGTTATATTCAAAATATTTAATACAACATGTTTTTTTCGACGTAAATAAAAATGTTACAGTAATGTTACATGATGTTTACTAAACGATTACATTCCTTGAGTATTTTACCGTTTTATGGGTAATATAGTTATATAAACATAAACATTTTGTTTGTGAAGCTATAAACACGTGCTATATACTAGCAAAAAAACCGCATAATTGTTACAAAACGAAAGGGTTGCAAGGAAGAAATTTGCCCTTTTTTACATATGTAACACATCCTTTTTTAGGAAAATACATTCCTATCCGCGTTTTTCTCACACAATTTGACAGCAGTATTTCTAGCTTGTAGCTCTTGCAGAGTGAAAAGGTTATACGAAAGGTAAGGCTGTCCATAAGAATTCGAATTGGTGAAGGTGAAAGTAAGAAAATCACCGCAAAATTATAGTTTTCTATCCGATTTTACATATCGGAATTTATGTTATTTACAAAAGCGAAACCTACGAAGGGGGATTTGATGAGGAAACTGACAAAAACATTCATCGTTTCATTAACATTATGTATTGCATTTACAATTTGGGGGATTATTCCCGAATCTATTATTGGAAAAGGTAGTTTAGGAAATGTAACAACCGCAATTCAAACTGCATTAGTTAGTAAGTTCGGCTGGTTTTATATTATTTCCGTTTCTATTATTTTAGGTGTGTCTATCTTTTTAATTGTTTCGAAATACGGTTCTATTCGTTTAGGTAAAGATGATGACGAACCTGATTATAGTTATATGACATGGTTTGCTATGCTATTTAGTGCTGGTATGGGTATCGGGTTAGTTTTCTGGGGCGTTGCCGAACCATTAAACCATTTATACGCACCTCCGTTTGGAGAAGGTGCAACTGAGGAAAGTGCGCGTCTTGCACTGCGTTTTTCATTTTTCCATTGGGGATTACATCCTTGGGGACTATATGCGTTTGTAGCGTTATGTATTGCTTACTTTACCTTTAGAAAAGGAAAAGCAAGTACGATTAGTGCGACAGTAGGTCCGTTATTTAAGGGCGGGGAACACGGGCGTATTGCTCATTCATTTGATGTGTTAGCTGTTTTTGCAACTGTGTTTGGTGTTGCAACGTCATTAGGTCTCGGTGCAAAACAAATTGCAGGTGGTGTTAGCTATTTAACATCTATCCCAAATTCATTAACGACACAGTTAGTTATTATTGCAATCGTAACAGTATTATTTATGTTATCTGCGCAAACAGGTCTTGATAAAGGAATTAAATATTTAAGTAATACGAACATTATTTTTGCGTTTGCACTTATGATTATTGTATTATTTGCGGGTCCAACAAACTTTATTATGAATTACTTCACTTCAACAATCGGTTCTTACATTCAGGAATTACCAAGCATGAGCTTCCGTTTAAGTCCATTAGACGAAGGTGGAAACCAATGGATTCAATCGTGGACAATTTTCTATTGGGCATGGTGGATTGCGTGGTCACCATTCGTAGGTACGTTTATTGCTCGTGTTTCACGAGGCCGTACAATTCGTGAGTTTGTTATCGGTGTGTTACTCGTACCGACCGTAATTGGTGCACTGTGGTTCTCCGTTTTCGGCGGAACAGGTATTCATATGGAGCTGTTTGGTGATGCACATATCTTCGAAAAAGTGAAAGAGATGGGAACAGAAGTAGGATTATTCGCTATGTTCGATCAGATGGGCAGCTTTGGATCAGCTTTATCAGTTTTAGGTATTTTACTTATTGCAACATTCTTTATTACATCTGCAGACTCTGCAACATTCGTTTTAGGGATGTTAACGACACATGGTAGTTTAAACCCACCAAATCGTATTAAAATGATTTGGGGTATCGTTCTAGCCGCGATAGCTTCTACGCTATTATATATTGGCGGATTAGAAGCATTACAAACGGCAGCTATCATTGCAGCATTCCCGTTCGTCTTTGTTATTTTCTTTATGATGGCAGCATTATTTAAAGAGTTACAAAAAGAAGGACGTATGAAGCGTCATTATTAATAGAAGGAAAAGAGCTGATTTCATATCAGCTCTTTTTTTATCCCTCTATTTGCTGAGCAGTAAGAACCCCACCTCAAAATTCAGCAAAAGCAAATAAATCGAGCTGCTTGTAAAAGCCCGATTGGTGATGGCTAATGAAAGTTTCACTTTATATAGAAGGAATTTAAAATGCAGATAGGGGAAATAAAATACTTTACCATATAAGTAGTATGCCTTTTATACGAAGAAAAAACGATAGGTTTCGACAATATTCGATCCCTTACGAATTCTATTCATATTTTTGACAAAAAATTGTCGGAAATGTGTTGTCACGTTTATATATATGTGCTATATTATTTCCTGTAAGCGATTTCAAATAGTTTTAAAGCGCATTCAAGGGGGACATCTAGAATAATGAAACGTTACGAAAGAAAGTGGAAGCATATTTGTTTGAAACGTGTGGCACATCGTAGTGTCCAAGAAAGCACGGAACCTAAGACTGAAACGCGCAAAGAACAGCAAGAGAAGCAATTGGTTCTACAAAAATAGCAATCACTTTTTCGTATATAAATGAAGGTCGATCGTTCGTTGGGGGATGGACGTGAAATTACTTTCAGCTAAGGGGTATTGTCTGATATATAATTTATACGGCAATAAATAAGCACAGAGCATACGGCGCTCTGTGCTTATTTTTATTATTTATCTTTTTTAAATCGAACTGTTTTATCCCAGCCAATGACTTGTTTCTTGCTCTTTGCACGTAAGTATAAGATTAAGCTACGAATAAATAAGTACGTAAAGAGCTGTGCGTACGTAAAGTACATAATAACGCTAATAAAAATATTAGTCGGTGTAAAGGTTCGTTCGACACTCTGGGCACTAAATAATTGAGAAACATATGTAATATATGCGACATACCACATAAATAGTAGCGGAATGCTATATTGAATTTGGAATATCCCGAGCAGCCCAATTACAAACCAAACGTTCGAAATGATTAGGAATAGCCAAAATACAACATACACTAGAACTTGTTGTAAGGAATGAACAAGCAGCTTTCCTTTAAAGAAACTTAATGATGAGAACATTTTTTCTAAAATATATAAATTTCCTTGGAGCCAACGTGTACGTTGTTTAATAAGAATTTTTAAATGCTCTGGTTCTTGTTCCCAAGTAACTGATTCTGGGACGATTGGTAAGAGATAACCTTTTTGTGTAATTCGTAATGTTAATTCAGCATCTTCTGCAATTGCGTAAGGGTCATAGCCACCAAGCTCTTCTAGTGCGGAGCGACGAAGAAGCATGTTTGTTCCTGTCAGCGAGCCCGTTTGGAATAGTAACCAGCGTCCAGATTGCATAAGGAGCTGGAAGATTTGGAATTCTAGCGAAATCATTCGCGTTAACCAGTTTCTTTTTTCGTTTACTGTACGAACGTGTCCAACAGCTCCAACAGCATCTTCAGTTGTTTCAGCGTGTTCTACAAGCATTCGCAGTGCGTGTGGTTCAGGTTGGTTATCTGCATCGTAAACACAGAAGTACTCACCATCTGAAATGCTAAGCCCATAGTTTAGTACACGTGATTTACCCTTCGGTTCACCGGGAGGAACACGAATATGACGAATATGAGCATAAGCTTTGTCGAAATCATCTCCGATTTCAGGTGTTTCATCTTGAGAGTTATCATTTAATAAATAAATAGTTAGCTTTCCTGGATATTCAATCTTTGCCATCGCCTCTAAAGTATCTTTAATAACGACGCCTTCATTATGGGCAGGTATGAAAATATCGACGCTCGGATAATGTTCTAGCGTACGATCTTTTCGTTTACTATTTCGGTGAATTAAGCCCGCGATTGTTAAGAAAGAGTAGTAAACGAGTAAGCCAGAGAATAGAAAGGCCGTAAAAATAAGTACATATTTAATTGAAAATGTGATACTAATCCAAAAAACGAGTACGCAAAACAGAAGGAATAAAAGAAGTATAACGAGAGTCATCATAACAGTGTCTGTCCTTTGTTTCCAATTTGCTCGCGTGAAATTTTTATATCTTTGATTGCTTCAGCAGCAAGCCATTGCTCCATTTTTGGTTTTAGGCGGTTCATTACAATGTCAGCACCAGCTTCATTTGTGTTTTGTAATAAAATAACTAGCGTATTATTATCATATTCAGCAGCAAGGTCAAAATCATTCCTTACCGTTTCAACTAATAAAGAAGCTACACGGTCCATAACACTTTCCTTTGTATATTTACTAAAGGAAGTGAAATCAAAGTAAACAATAATGCCTGTTTCATTACGACGATTCATTGCAGTCGTTAATAACGCTTGGCGTCTCTCGAATTCTTGTCTTGTTAGTAATTTGGATTCTCCAATATATTGTTCCAATGTTCTCACACGCTCAGTTAAAGCTTTATTTTCATGAATCACTTTTTTCAATAGGTGAGTTGTTATATATACAATGAAGAAGTTAGCTGCCATCAGGAAGTGGGTAATCATATATTGCCATTGATCTGATGTACTCCATAAGTGAAGCCATGCTTGATAGAACAAATAAAATACGGAAATAATGGTTCCTAGTATGAAGAAAATAAATGCTGTTTTGTCAGCTAAAAATAAGAATAGTACATTTACGATTACGTATATTAGTGTAAAAATGAGAGCATGCTCATATTTCGTCACATGTACAGTAGTAAAATAAAATACAATTTGTAAAATCCACATAGAGAGGATTTTATAGAACTTATCTTTCACAAAACTTTCCTCCTTAAAGCTATTTCATCAATAGATACTTGTAGTATGCGCAATTATTAAGAAATTGACCATGTCGTTAAACTCTTTTGAAGGGTAACAACAAGTAGTATCTCTATTTTCATAAGAAAAATAAAAAGACTTAAACATTATTGTATCATAATGTGCCTATATTTAGGATAAATTGATTAATAGATACATAAAAGACGTTTGGATTGCATGAAAAAAGTCTCCTCTTGTAGAAAGAGAAGACTCTATATAAGTTTATAGGAACATCATACCTGCAACTGCTGCGTTTAAGAAGTTCGCTAATGTACCAGCGATAACTGCTTTAATCCCTAATTGTGCAATTTGTTTACGGCGAGTAGGAGCTAACGTTCCTGTTACACCTAATTGAATTGCGATAGAAGAGAAGTTTGCAAATCCACAGATTGCAAATGTTAAAATTAGATTTGTTTTGTCAGAGAACTCTGCCATGTGTGGTCCTAAGTTTGCGTATGCAACGAATTCGTTGATTGCAAGTTTTTGACCGATAAAGCTTGCTGCTTGTATCGCTTCACCAGGAGAAACCCCGATTAAGATTGCGAATGGTGATAATAAGTAACCAAAGATTAAATCAAGACTAAGTTTAATATCGAACAGAGAACCAACCCATCCTAATAATCCATTTAATAAAGCAATTAATGCGATGAAAGCCATTAACATTGCTGCTACGTTAATAACAAGTTGCATACCTTCAGATGCGCCGCGTGCAGCTGCATCAATAACATTTGCGTCTTCACGTTCTGTAGAAAGTTCAACGTTATTATCTACTTTTTCTGTCTCTGGCATGATTAGTTTCGCAATTAATAAGCTCGATGGAGCCGCCATAATTGCAGCTGCTAATAAGTGCTCTAACGGAATACCCATTGCTGCATAACCGACAAGAACGGATCCAGCAACAGCTGTCATACCGCTTACCATAATAGTGAAGAATTCACTATTTGTTAAGCGTGCTAAGTAAGGTTTAATTAAAATTGGAGCTTCAGTTTGTCCTAAAAATACAGTCGTTACTGAGTTTAGACTTTCTGCTTTAGAAGTTCCAAGAAGTTTACTTAATGCACCACCAACGATGCTAACAAATTTCTGCATAATACCGAAATAATATAAGATTGCTACTAATGAACTAATAAATACGATTGGAAGTAGTGCTTGAATAAAGAATACAAATCCCCAAGGTCCCTTTGCGTTGACTAAATCCCCAGTAACGAACTTAATTCCCTCGTAAGAAAAATTAATTAATCCTTGAACACCGTCAGCAGCGTGTTTTAAACCTGCTTTACCAGCATCCCATCGTAATACGATAAATGAAAATGACATTTGTAATGCTAGCGCAATTAAAATTGTGCGCCAATTAATAGCTTTGCGGTTGGAAGATAGTAAGAAAGCAATTGCTAATACTCCAATCACGCCGCCAATTCCCCATAAAAGATTCATGCAGTGTATGCTCCTTCCTCATAGTAAAAACAGTGTATAAACCAGTTGTCTATACGTTTGCGAATATAACATCTTTAGTAACTTATCATAATGGACATCGGAGGTCAAACGTCTAATGAAAAGTTTAAATAAAAAGAAAATTCTTCAAAAAAACACATATAAAATAAATAGACATGAAATAGGTTATGTTTTTTATGAAAATATATACATTATGATAACGTTATGCATTGTTTTTGTAGAATAAAGTGTATGAAATGGAAGAATGGATACATTATTTTTGTAGAGAGAAGGTAGGAGAAAGGGAGTAATATGTTGAACTCATAGCAAAAAAGCCTTCTAGTAAACTAGAAGGCTTTGAAACTATTAATTAAGGTGCTTTCGTGTATCCTAAGAAGTGGCTCTTCCAATAAGATTTACTTAATGAATCGATTGCTACACCGTTATCTCCAGCTTGGATAAACGATCCGCCCCCAAGGTAAATACCCATGTGAGAAGGACCAGATTTATAAGTGTTTTGGAAATAAATTAGGTCACCAGGTTGTGGACTTGAAGTTTTTGGTAGGCTACTCCAATATCCTGCAACACTTTGGCGGCTAATGTTATGACCAAATTTCTTAAATACGTGGTAGATGTAGCCACTGCAGTCTACGCCGTTAGCAGAAGTTCCGCCCCAAACGTACGGTACACCTTGCATTGATTTTGCATATGCAAGTACGGAAGAACTGTCGCCGCTATTGTTGCCTGTATTATTATTGTTGCTATTGTTTTGATTGTTATTTTGGTTATTGTTAGGCTTATTATCTACTGCGCCTCCAACTGGTGTTTTAGATAGGTAACGTGTTCCGATATAACCAGTTTGACCGTTGTAGTTAATTTTGCTCCATCCAGAGTTTTCAGAGATTACTTGAACCTTCTGTCCTTGTGGAAGTGCGCCTATGATTCTATAATTTGTACCTTCGCCGCTACGTACATTTAGTGCAGAAGCATTAATGTAGTAGTCGCCAATTGCACCTTGGTTAGGTTTTTCAGGTTGTTTTGGTTGCTCAGGAGTAGTAGTACCACCTTTAACGAATTTTACAAATTCGCTACTAACAAAGCCTGTTTTTCCTTGGTAATTTACTTTAAACCAACCGTTTTCAGATCCAACTACGTTTAATGTTGTACCATTTAAAACGCCACCAATTACACTATGGTAAGCGGCAGGGCCTGTACGAACACGTAAAGATGTAGCGTTAACTACGTAAGAACCGCCAGTTTGAATAGTTCCATTATTATTGTTTTGCTCTTGTTTGTTGCCTTCTGTAACGTTTTCGTTAGAACCGCCTTTTGTTACATAGTCTTTGCTTACATAAGCAGTTTGTCCTGCGTAATTGATTTTGAACCAATCTTGAACTTCTCCAACAACTTGTACTACTTGTCCTTTTGTCACAGAACCTACAGTTGTGTGAGAAGTGCTAGGACCTGTACGAACGCGAAGGGAAGATACATTTACTGTATAGTTTCCGCTTGCTGGTTTTACTTCTTGGTTGTTATTATTCGTATTGTTGTTTGAAGAACCTGCATTAGAAGAAACGCCAGATACGAATTCGCCACTTACATAACCTACTTGTCCATTATGGTTAATTTTCACCCAACCATTTTCTTGTCCAATTACGTTTAATGTTTGTCCTTCATATACACGCCCAGAAACAGAACTAGATGTGTTAGGAGCTGTACGTACACGTAACACATCAGCGGTAACTTTATTGTTGCCACCTGTACTTACATTGTTGTTTGCTGCGCCACTTTTTGATACAAATTCGCCACTAACAAAGCCTGTTTGTCCATTAATGTTAATTTTGAACCAACCGTTTTCTTCGCCAATCACGTTTAGTGATTGACCGTTATAAACGCGTGAGATGATGTCGTGAGAAGTGCTTGATCCCGCACGAACATGTAATACGCTCGCGTTTACCTTATAAGATGAGCTGTTTGATGCAGAAGCTTGGACAGTTGTAGCAGCTTTTTGTGTATTTTGTTCAGGTGCAGCTTGAACACTATCAAGTGTAGGTGCTGCTCCTCCTGCTACAGACACTGCCGCAAGACCGGCAAGATACTTTTTCATAATTTGTCGATTCCTTTCTGTCTGTAATGTAGTGAAGAAATATTTACCAACTGTTAAAAATTCTAAAGAGCATGTCGATTACTGTCAAGACTTATATAGGAATCTGAATATGACAAAAAGATTACAAGAAAAAAATCAAGGCATAAAATTACACCTTGATTTCCATTTAAATGCATATATTGAATATGAAAGGACAGAAATTATTCGTGTTTAAGAAGATGCCATATTGGATTGTAATAAGATTTGATTAAAAGATTTTTGCAGTTTTTTGGTGATAGGCCCAACTTGCCCATCTTGAATCGCGGTCCCATCAAGGTGGGTCATTGGTAAAATTTCAATCGTTGTGCCTGTAAAAAAGCATTCATCTGCTTGATAAACGTCACGAACGCTGAAAAGTTCTTCCTGCACAGGAATGTGAAGAGTATTCGCTAAAGAAAGGACATATTGACGAATAATGCCATTTAAAATAAGGTGATTGGCTGGATGTGTGTAAAGCGTTCCGTTTTTAATTAAAAAGAAGTTGGAATGGCTTCCTTCCGTTACAATACCGTTCCTTACGAGAAGTGCCTCTTTACAGCCTTTCCGTTCAGCTTTCGTAGCAGCTAGTACGTTTGGTAATAAATTTAATGATTTAATGTCACAGCGTAGCCATCGAGTATCGGGTTCTGATATAGCGCGTATACCATATTCAATCCATAAAGCTGGTCGTTCTTTTTTTGTAATATAGGCATAAATTGTCGGAGGGTTGTCATATGAAAATACATGTGTGCGAGCTTGTACACCACGAGATACTTGCAAATAAATGGTGCCATCTTCGTGGAAATGGTTTCGTTCAATTAATTTGTAAAGTAAAGTGATGAGCTCAGCTTTTGAGAAAGGGAGCGATAATTCTACTTCTTCCATGGATCGATATAATCTCGTTATGTGCGGATCTAATAAATGAAAGTTCCCTTTATATAGGCGAATAACCTCATAGACACCATCTCCGAACTGCGAACCTCTCTCTTCAAGTTCTATGTACGTTTGTTGTTTTGTTGTATCAATAACTTCATCATTCCAAAGTACAAATTTTTCGTATGCCAATTTCCGTCCCATCCTTTCGTAAGTACGTAAGTAACGTGAAACTTTCATTCATGCGAGATAAAAATCACTATAGTAATTTTTATGTGAGCAATTCTCTACATATGACCATATATGTATTTGTAAATCATAGAGAAATAAGGATGATCTACCCCGCATTAACGGCAGTAAAGCCCCTACTTACAAATTCGGGTAGAGCAAAGAAGTGAAGTGGGCGAATCACTGCCCGTAAATGCCCGATTGATGAGGGCTGATTAAAGTTTCACTTTACAGCATTTTGTATATACAAATTCGAAAATAAGAAATGAGAATCCTGCTTTTAAATAAAAAAAAGCAACATTCTTATGGAATGCTGCACAAGGAGGGTAGCTATCTTTCATAGGGACATTGTCTCGTTGAATGCTTTGTGTATGGAAACAAAACAAGTTGAAAGACAATTATAAGAAAGTAGAAACAAAAGATTTACACATTTCTTTAAGGGATCTTACGAAAGATGAGAGATAAGAAATATGTAGAACCTCGTTTACATATTTTATTATAGAGATTCTTCATTAACACTATGTGAATATTTGGTAAAGGTTATGTAATTTTAAAGTTAATGAATATAAGTAGTTGTATGGAAGAAAATAAAAAAGAGGCTGAGATTACTCAGCGCTCTTCTTTTCTTCTTTAATAACTGTTTTTACTTCACCAGTTTTGATCTTATTACTTTCAGAGAAGCGAAGTAAGTCACCTTCAATGATTTTATCAGACATGTTCAATTCATTTTGGGCACGATCAATTAGTGGCTGGGATTCTTCTTTCGGTAATTGTACAACTTCGCCAGTAGCACGGTCATAGAATGTACTGTTTGTGTACATGTATTTATCTGTAACGAAGCTACCGTCACGAAGAACAACGAATCCTTTATTATCAGGTGAGAATACATCATGACCGAATCGAACGTCATTTGTAGAATCTACACCAAGTAAGTTTAGAATAGTTGGTTTAATGTCAATTTCACCAGTTGGTTTCGAAATTGTTTTACCTTCTTTTTGACCTGGAACGTGAATAAACATCGGTGTTTTTTGTAAGTTCATATGGTCAAATGCAGTGATTTCTTCTTTTCCTAAGAACTGTGCCATTGCACGGTTATGGTTTTCAGAAATACCGTAGTGGTCACCGTAGAATACGATTACTGAGTTGTCGTAAATACCTTCTGCTTTTAGACGCTCAATAAAGTGTTTCATTGCTTCGTCTAAGTAACGAGCAGTTACCATGTAACGGTCAAATACTCCATCACCAGAATTGTATTCATCGATTAATTTTGTACTGTCATCGTAAGTGAATGGGTAATGATTCGTTAAAGTAAGGAAGCGAGTATAGAATGGTTGCTTCACTTGTTTTAACATATCAATAGATTGATCGAAGTACTCGATATCTTTTAATCCCCAGTTTAATTTTGTTTCTGGCGTAATCTTGTAGTCAAGCTCGTTGTAGTAACGATCATAACCAAGTGCTGGATACATAATGTTACGGTTCCAGAATGTTGCGTTGTTTGCGTGGAATACCGACGTGTGATACCCTTGCTGACGTAAAATTTCTGGAGTTGCTGTATATTCATTGTTACCGTGTGTGAAGAATACAGCACCGCGGTCTAGTGGATATAACGAAGTATCTACTAGGAATTCAGCATCAGATGTTTTACCTTGACCAGTTTGATGGAAGAAGTTATCAAAGTAATAACTTTCTTTCGTAAATTGGTTTAAGAATGGTGTAACTTCTTGTCCATTAACTGTTGCACCAATTAAGAATGTTTGTAATGACTCAAGAGAGACAACAATTACGTTTTTCCCTTTTGCAGTACCGAACATATTTGGATCTGGTTTACTTTGTGTTGTTTTTACGTAGTTTTCTGTTTCTTGTAATTTACTACCGTCAGCGAACGCTTTTTGTGAACTTGATTTTGCTTGTAAGCCAAGATCGTATACTTGATGTACATATAATCCTAAGTTTTTAACAAGCATAACGCGGTCGAATGAACGTGTTAATAGTTCTGGGCGTTCAGCTTCTGCAAGTCCTAAGTTTGCGAAGAAAATAGCAACTGTTGATACGAAGTATAGAGAACGCATCGGGCGTGCTACACGCTCTGTAGGTGCAAAGTTCTTCATTTTCTTTAATAGAACGAAGAAAACGATAATGTCTGCAAATGCAAGAATAATTTTGTAGTTAAATAATTCTTTCACACTAGAACCTAAACTTCCGAAGTTAGATGTTTGTCCTAGCACCGGTAATGTAACGAAGTCATTGTAGAATCCGTAGAACATTACGTTACCAACAAGAACGATTGTTAAGACAAAATTAATTCCAAGTGCTATATAGTTACGTTTTTTCCCTTTTGCAAATAATGCAAGACCAACAAGCAGTAATGATGCTGCTAATGGGCTAAGGAATAAAATGAATTCTTGCATGAAAGATTCAAGTTTTAAATCAAAGCTTGTGCGTGTAATAAGGTAAGTTTTCAGCCATAAGGCTAAAGCTACGAATACAGTGAAACGCACATTTTGAAATTGTGATTTCAAGGTTTCTTTCATTCATTTCCACCCTTTCTCTATCAGGCTTGGTCGATTTTGGAGCGAAAAATGCTAAAATAAAAAATACATAGTTTTCTTGGCCATAATTAAAGGTTCTATATTCACCCATATACGACTATAACTATGCATACCCTTTTGGTTTCTTTTGTTGCTCATAAGCATAACGTCATTTCTGTATTATACAACAAAATTCATTTCTGAGAAACACTATAACATTTTACATTTTTTGTATAAGATTTGTCACTACCAGAGAAAACTTTAACATTCGTTTATATGTCCGTCAACTAGAAAATATAACAAAGGTAGAGCAGAATGTTAAGTGGAAGTGAAAATTTTCTTTGTTGAGAAATAAGAAATGAAGATGGGTAAGGGTTATCTAGAAATCTATTATATGAAGGAAATAGTGTGAAAATTAACGAACATTTGTTCTTTTTTGGTTTGTTTGTTACAATAAAAGTTCATTGATAGGTTTTGTGTAATTTCCATGAACTTTTACTGATAACATATTGTAGCTTATTTCTTTTTAAAAATAGGGAGGCTTTTTACATGAAACAAAAATTTTCAGTTGAAGCGTTTTGGAAGAAAGTAAAACATGTTGCAAAGCAAGCAGGGCAATCTGTCATTTATGCAAGTTTATTACTGTTTTACGTTTTGCAAAGACCCGATGTTCCAAAACGAGTGAAAATTATTGTAATTGGAGCACTTGCTTATTTTATTGCACCGATTGATGCGATTCCAGATTTCATTGCTGGAATTGGCTATACGGATGATTTGGGGGCGTTAACGGCCGCACTAATACAGGTGTCGTTATACGTCAATGAAGATGTGAAAGATAAGGCACGAGTGAAGTTGGCAGAATGGTTTGGTTCGGATATAGACACAACATTTATCGATCAGAAATTAGGTCAATAGGTGAAACCTGTCATAAGGTGACAGGACGAACGTAAGCGAGGAAGTGCATTATGCCATCAGGAAGAACGCATACGAAAATAAACTTAATATCCCTTCCGGTTGTTTTGTTTTTGCTCTTTTCGTATGGATTAACAAATTTTGATTTTTTATTAACTTTTGCGATTGGTTTTTTAGTAGGTACTTCATTTTTAACACCAGATTTAGATACGTACAGTAATGCTTATAACAAATGGGGTTTCTTACGTATATTTTGGTATCCTTATAAGAAAGTAATGCCGCATCGATCTTTCTTTACACATACGATTATACTTGGTGATGTAATTCGTATTGCGTACATGTTAATCGTCTTTTCTCCATTTTTATTACTATTAAATGTAATCGCACTGGATGGTAATTTAATAGAAATTGCGAAGAAGCATGAGGTTGAAATTGTAACGTTCTTAATGGGAATTGTTGTGGCAAGTACGCTCCACATTATAGCGGATAAAGTGAATACGCGCCGAAAGAAAATGATGAGAAAAAAGAAGAAACGCAGAAGATAAAGTGAACGAATTAGGAAAAGGGCCCCTTGCAAATTGCAAGGGGCCCTTTTTAAACAAACATTTGTTTAAAATTAAGCTTTCAGCACTTTAATTCCTTTTACAATGTTCCAGATGAAGTAGTATAAGCTGATGATTCCGCAAATAGCTAAGACAATCATTGATCCAATTCCAAGTGTTACATCTGGTTGATCAGATCCAAGACCCATAATTCCTAGAATAGTTACGCCAATGAATGTAGCGATACTTGGAATGATGTGTGTCCATAGAGCACGTTTTGCATGTGGTTTTGTTTCAGCGTCTCCCACGATCCAAACGATAATAGGGAATAAGATAGGGGCAAATAGTACACTAAAGTATGATAACGCAGCTAATATTTTATTTCCGTTCATATATATCACCTCATGAATAATTTCTGTTGTTATACTATTATTATGCAATAATTTTAGCAAACTTCCTATCGATGAACATTACAAGAACGTGACGATTTTGTAAGATTTTCTGTTAAATAATAAAATTTTCAAAAAAATCTTTTTTAATAGAAATTGTTATGGTACAGTATAAATGAAAGTTGTTGAAAACGTTTTCTTAAACGTTTTTTTTATTTTAGGCTTAAAGGTATGATGACCTGATAGTCTATTGATGAGGTTATTCTATTTAAAAGGGGATTCTTTAGGGGGAGAGAACAATGAACACATGGACACAAGTTTATGATCCATTCGGAAACATTTGGATTTCGGCAGCGGTCGCACTTATTCCGATTATCTTTTTTTTCTTAGCTTTAGCAGTTTTCCGCATGAAGGGGTATGTGGCAGGATTTATTACAGTTGTACTTACAGTTTTAGTAGCGTTATTCGCTTATAAAATGCCGTTCACGATGGCAATGGCAGCAACCGGGTACGGTTTTTTGTATGGGTTATGGCCAATTGCTTGGATTATCATTATGTCCGTATTTTTATATAAAATTTCTGTGAAAACAGGCCAATTTGATGTGATTCGTGCATCGGTATTATCGATTACGAACGATCATCGTCTACTCGTTATTTTAATTGGATTTTCATTTGGAGCATTTTTAGAAGGAGCGGCAGGATTTGGGGCACCAGTAGCGATTACAGCAGCGCTTCTTGCGGGTCTTGGGTTAAATCCTTTATACGCAGCAGGTCTTTGTTTGATTGCAAATACTGCACCAGTGGCGTTCGGAGCGATGGGAATTCCGATTACAGTTGCTGGACAAGTAACAGGTATTGATCCACATAAAATTGGACAAATGGCTGGGCATCAATTACCGTTCCTATCATTATTTGTTCCATTCTTTATCGTATTTTTAATGGATGGATTTAAAGGTATAAGACAAACGTGGCCTGCGTTACTTGTAGCGGGTAGTTCATTTGCGATTACGCAGTTCATTACAGCGACATTTTTAGGACCGGAACTTCCGGATATTACATCGGCACTTGTAAGTTTAATTAGTTTAGCGCTGTTCTTAAAAGTTTGGCAGCCGAAAGAAATTTATCAATCCGGGCAACCAAATAGTGAAGTAGCAGTAACAACGACAGCGGCATCGATGCCGAAATTAACGTTTGGAAAAGTAGTGAAAGCATGGTCTCCATTTATCGTATTAACGGTTATGGTAGTCATTTGGAGCCAAAGTTTCTTTAAGGCATTATTCGCTCCAGGAGGGGCTTTAGAAAGTCTTGTATTTAAGTTTGAAATTCCAGGTCTGCATAATTTAGTAATGAAAGCAGAGCCAATTGTAAATAAACCAACGCCTTACGAGGCAATTTTGAAGTTTGATGTATTATCGGCAACTGGAACAGCGATTTTAATTGCTTGTATCATTTCCATGTTTATTTTGAAAATGAATGTAAAAGATGCAGTAGTGACATTTAAAGAAACGTTAAGCGAATTAAAAATGCCAATTCTATCTATCGGATTTGTACTAGGGTTTGCATTTATCGCAAACTATTCTGGTCTATCTTCTACGTTAGCGTTAGCATTAGCCGGAACTGGCGGACTATTCCCGTTCTTCTCACCATTCTTAGGCTGGATTGGCGTATTCCTAACAGGGTCTGATACGTCTGCGAATGCACTGTTCTCAAATTTACAAGCCATTACAGCGCAGCAAGTCGGCGTATCTGAAGTGCTTCTTGTTGCAGCAAATACAACAGGCGGTGTAACAGGGAAAATGATTTCCCCGCAGTCGATTGCGATCGCTTGTGCGGCGGTTGGTCTTGCTGGAAAAGAATCGGATTTGTTCCGTTTTACAGTGAAGCATAGCTTATTCTTCGTAATTATTGTTGGTATTATGACGTATGTGCAGGCGTATTATTTAACGTGGATGATTCCGTAAAGAGCAAAAGAAATAAACTTTTCATTTTTCAGATTATCGTGTATGATGGGAAAGTATTGAAAATTAAATCAGTGATAAACTAGGGGTGCCTAACGTATGCGTAGGCTGAGAGAGAAGCGCGTGAACTTCTTAACCCTTTGGACCTGATCTGGCTCGTACCAGCGTAGGGAAGTTAACGGCTTTACATAATGATGTCTTTATGAGCCAGGTCCTTATTTTTTTATGGACCTGGCTCTTTTTATTTTGGCATGCGCTGGCCATATCTTGTCCTTGTCACGAACAGGGGGGCAACAAAATTTATGAAACAATCTGTTTCAGCTGAGAAAATTGAATTGAAGTCGAGTTTACCAGGGAGTAAGAAAGTATATGTGGATGGACCACGAGAAGGTATGAAAGTGCCGATGCGTGAGATTGAACAAAGCGAAACGAATGGCGTTCCAAATCCACCAATCCGTGTGTATGATACGAGCGGTCCTTATACAGATCCTGCGTATAAGGTCGAGTTGGAAAAAGGAATTCCAACGCCGCGCCATTCTTGGATTATGGGGCGTGGTGATGTAGAAGCATACGAAGGGCGTGAAGTGAAACCAGAGGATGACGGTGTGAAAGTAGCTTCGAAGCATACACCTGTTTTCCCGCAAATGGATCGCCAGCCACTTAGAGCAAAGCAAGGTGCAAATGTTACGCAAATGCACTATGCACGTAATGGCATTATTACGTCTGAGATGGAATACGTTGCGATTCGTGAAGGGGTAGAGCCGGAGTTTGTTCGTAAGGAAATCGCAGAAGGCCGCGCTATTTTACCAGCGAATATTAATCATCCAGAAGCTGAACCGATGATCATCGGGCGTAATTTTCATGTGAAGGTAAACGCGAATATCGGAAACTCAGCTGTATCTTCTTCGATTGCAGAAGAAGTAGAGAAGATGACATGGGCAACGCGCTGGGGTGCGGATACGATTATGGATTTATCTACAGGTAAAAATATTCATACGACGCGTGAGTGGATTATTCGTAACGCGCCTGTACCAGTTGGAACTGTACCGATCTATCAAGCGCTGGAAAAAGTAAACGGAATTGCAGAAGATTTAACGTGGGAAGTATATCGTGATACGTTAATTGAGCAGGCGGAGCAAGGCGTTGATTACTTTACGATTCACGCTGGTGTATTGCTTCGTTATATTCCAATCACGGCAAAGCGTACGACAGGTATCGTTTCGCGCGGTGGTTCGATTATGGCGCAGTGGTGTTTATTCCATCATAAAGAAAACTTCCTATATACTCACTTTGAAGAGATTTGTGAAATTATGAAGCAGTACGATGTTTCGTTCTCTCTTGGAGATGGATTACGTCCAGGGTCTATTGCAGATGCAAATGACGAAGCACAGTTTTCTGAGCTTGAAACACTTGGTGAATTAACAAAAATTGCTTGGAAACATGATGTGCAAGTTATGATTGAAGGACCTGGACACGTACCGATGCACTTAATTAAAGAGAATATGGAGAAAGAGCTTGATATTTGTCAGGGCGCGCCGTTTTACACACTTGGGCCACTAACGACAGATATTGCACCAGGTTATGACCATATTACATCTGCAATTGGAGCTGCGATGATTGGCTGGTTTGGAACAGCGATGCTTTGTTATGTAACGCCGAAAGAACATTTAGGTTTGCCAAACAAAGATGATGTACGCACGGGTGTTATTACGTACAAAATTGCAGCGCATGCGGCTGATCTTGCGAAAGGACATAAAACGGCTCATCAGCGTGATGATGCACTTTCAAAAGCACGCTTCGAATTCCGTTGGCGCGATCAATTTAATTTATCTTTAGATCCTGAACGTGCGATGGAATATCATGATGAAACGTTGCCTGCAGAAGGGGCAAAGACAGCTCACTTCTGTTCAATGTGTGGACCGAAGTTTTGTAGTATGAGAATTTCACATGATATTCGTGAATATGCAAAAGAAAATGATTTAGAAACGACAGAAGCAATTGAAAAAGGAATGAAAGAGAAAGCAGAAGAATTTAAAGAAGCTGGTAGTCATTTATATCAATAACATGTTACACCTCTTTACTTGATTGATCACACTGTAGTACCTAACTTTATTATAGAAGAAGCCCCATTTGCTAAGACGGTAGCAAATGGGGCTTCTGTTGTTTATAAGGCGAAGAAGAGATGTACCCAGTAGAATAAGAGGAATAGTGTGACGACTGTTGTGAGCGGGATAACGATAAGGGATACACTTAAATAGTCTTTCCATTTTACTTTAATTTTGTTTTGTTTCAGAATATACATCCAAATGAGTGAAGCTAGCGTACCAATTGGTAGTAATAGTGAACCGATGTCACTACCAATGATGTTTGCAAGATAGATAGTTTTTAATGTGACTGGATCTAGTCCCATTTCTGTTAATGTGATTGTACCAATCATAAGGGCAGGATGGTTATTGAAGACGTTAGAGAGGATGGATACAAGTCCGCCCATTGCAAAGCTAGCATAGAGTAGATGCTGATTCACAACTGGCTCGAGCCATTGTACAAGTGCAGCTGTTAATCCTGCGTTGTGTAGTCCGTAAATAATGACGTACATAGAGAAGGCGAAAATTAAAATGTGCCACGGTGTCTTTTTCAAAATGTCGACAGGATTTGTTCGTAAGTAGTACCATCTCCAAATGAGCAGAACGAGTGAACCAAGTACCGCAACGATTTCAATTGGGATGGATAAGAAGGATGCAACGAATAGAAGACAGCGCATAAGGAAGACGAAACCTAATACTTTTAACATGAATCTTGTCCGTTTTTGTTTCGTATCAACAGAATTATTTCCTTTTAATGGATGGAAGTTTTTCGTGAAGAAAATTTCTTCAATATCATATGAAGAAACAGGTAATTTTTTCGGAAGTTTTTTCTTCAAAACTGTATACATGAGCCATGACATAAATAATAAGCCTAATGTTGCAGGTACAAACATCATAGCAGTATGCATATAAAGAGTCATATGGACGATGTTTAATGCAATTAAATTTACGATATTACTTACACCAATTGGTGCACTAGATGCCGTAGCGATTAAAGCACCACTTAATAAATAAGGAATTTGTTGATGTGGTTTTAATTGAAGGTTTTTTAGAAGAAGAATTAAAATGGGAGTTGTAATTAAAATACTACCGTCGTTATTAAATAAAAGAGTCATAAGAAAACATAATAATTGAATATACCAGTATAAACGGCGCCCAGAACCCTTTGCTAAATTTGCTAGTTTCGCTGCAGACCAATGGAAGAAGCCGAAGCTTTCTAATATAACTGCCATAACAATAGTTGCTAATATTGTTATGGAAGCACCGCCAATTTTACTTATAATATCCATGATGTCTGGTTTTGATACAAGTCCAGTAATTATGATGATACCAGCTCCGATTGCTGCTGGCCATGCCTCATTTAAGCCGCGAGGTCGCCAAAAGATAACGATCATCGTTAAGAAAAATACAATAATAGTAATCCATATTTCAATGCTCATATTTTGCCTACCTTTCTATTTTCCCTTGAACAGATGTAGCTTGTCTCAAGTTTATATTGGTAGTATATTCAGCAAAAAATAAGAAGAACTAGACGTATAACGAGATGAACCGAATATGTGTTTTTCATGCTAAAGGACAAGTGTCACGAATAGTGAAATAACTATTATGAGAGGAGTCTATAAATTATTGGGCAGTAAGATAGTAAATGAAATTTATATGGGCGATTATTGAGATATATTGGCGCAAGTTAAAATATATCAGCGATTATTGAGATATATCGGCGCAAGTTAAAATATATCAGCGATTATTGAAATATATCGGCGCAACTCAAAATATATCAGCGATTTTTAAAATATATCGACTTATCGACAAAACACGACAAAAGGAGTCTATCCCAAAATGCCTTTTGGAACAGACTCCAATGCTATATTATTTTTCCTTCAAAAAAGTACGATCCTTCAAGAATAAGTTCCAGAAGAAAATAAATCCTGGTAATAAAATTGCAATCCCAATTGCGTATAGAATGAGCAGTGCATAGAACGTTTCTTTCGTTGTAAAGCTTGTAAATACAGTTACGTCAGGATAAATAATATACGGTAAATGCGCGACCCCGTAAGCATAGCTTGCAAATGCATATTGAGCGACGACAGCTAAAACGGCAATGCGAGGGTATCCTAGTGTATTGTACTTTTTGTTTGTCCACCAAAGGGACGAGTATCCGATAACGAATAAAACAATAGAAACTGTAAACCACGGGAATTGCTTTATTAATCCTTGCATAACCCAATGTGTTTCTGGATCCATTACAACGAGGGCAATAATTGCCGTAACGAGCGTTGCAGGACCAAGGATGATAGCATTTCTTCTATAAATTCTATACGTATCTTCTGAACTTTGTTCTCTCGAAAAATCAGCAAGAAAGAGAGAGGAGAGAAATAGTTCAGAAGTTAGTCCGAAGAGCATATAACAGTAGATAACTGGGCTAGAAAGAAGTTTTCCATATAGGAGTACTTCCTTTCCTTCAGACATTGTAATATAGGCTCCCTCTGTAACGGGTAAAACGGTAATTAATAGTGCTGGAATTAATAGACCAGTAATACCTGAAATAACCCGAAGAAGGTATTGGTATTTTGGCAAGGAGTAAGCAAATACCATAAATGTACTACGTACTGCAATGAGCACTAAAATTAACATAACTGGTACGAACATTACTGTCGCAAGAGTAAAGGCCGCTTTCGGAAAGAAGCCGAGAAATGCGACAACGACGAAAACGAGAAACGTATTTGTTACTTCCCAAGTTGGTGATAAGTACCGATTCGCAAGTTTAGCAGCGAGCGTCGGATGTTTTGCGTATACCATGCCCCAAAAACCAGCGCCAAAATCAATGGACCCTAGTATACTGTATACGAAAATAAGGGCCCATAAGATGATGATTGCAATACTTTCCTCATACATGAGAATCGCCTCCTTGGTGTTGTAAATCATTCTTTAATGGATGTCTTCTAAAGAATGTCCGTAGAACAATGACTGTTAAAATAGCGAGTCCAATATACAAAATGATGAACAAAACAAATAAAGGACCGACGAAATCAGCGCGTGTAGATGCATCGACGGTACGTTGCATACCATAAATTGTCCATGGTTGACGACCGCTACAACTGAAAATCCATCCGAATTCAATACCGAGCATCATAATTGGTCCGCATGCGGCAGCCCCCCAAAGTAGCCACTTCGGTAGTTCTGTTCCCTTTTTTCGGTACACGAAATACCAATATAAGAGTGCAATTGTTGCAACAGCAAAGGTAAACGCAGCAGTTCCTACCATTAAGTTGAATAGTGTATGTGTATAAAATGGTGGCCATGTTTCTTGTGGGAATTCGTTTAGTCCTTTTACGACAGTGCTAGGGTCTAGTCCCACTAATAAGCTAAGCATGTTTGGAATTTCAAGTGCATAGTTTAGTTCAAGTGTATTAGGATCCACAACTCCGCCAATGGATAGCGGTGCGTGTGATGTCGTTTCAAATAAAGCTTCAGCAGATGCAAGTTTTTCAGGTGAGTGTTTATGTAAGGCAATCGCTGATTCATGTCCTGAAAGCCACATCGTAGCGCCTGTAATAAATGTAACGACAAGCCCTAATAGCAGCCCTTTTTTATGATAAGCAATTTCACGTGTACTTAAATTTTTCTTCAATAATTTAAATCCAGCAATAGAAGCAATGACAGCCGCACCGGTTGCATAAGCCGTAATAACGACATGAAATGCACTTGTGCCAAAACTTGGATTAAAGAAAGCTTTCCACGGATCAACGTTAAAAACAGATCCATCTGGATTCATTGAAAAGCCTGCTGGTGTATTCATCCATGTATTTGCTGATGTAATAAGCACGGCGGATGCCGTGGCACCAAGCATGACGAAAAATAGCGAGATTAATCTCATAAATGGAGGAAGTTTATCGGCTGCATATACGTAAATTGACATGAATAAAGCCTCCAAAAAGAAGGCGAAAATCTCAATTTGGAAGGGAACAGAAATAACTTGCCCAACAATTTTGGCGAAACCAGGCCAAAGAAGTGAGATTTGCACACCAACAATTGTTCCAGTTGGAATTGCTACACCGAGAAGAATAGCAAACGCCTTTGTCCATCTTTTCGCCATAATGGCATAGTCGGAGTCTTTCTTCCAGTGATAGAGTATTTCGCTTATAAAAATCATCAATGAAAGTCCGACGCCAAGTGTTGCAAAAATAATGTGGAATGCTAATGAAGAACCAAAAAATGCTCTTGCTAATGTTACCGTATCCATATGTAAACTCCTCTTCTTTTTTGCCATTATTTTCTGATTGAATTGGAAGATTTATTCAAAAAAACTACCAAAAATATATATGTATTTAAAAAGTGAATATGATAATATAATGTTGTAATATTTTGAATAGAAAGAAATAAATAGTTTCTCATGTTTTGTTTGTTTTTTTTACAGGAATCTTTTATAATCTTTTATGCGAACATAAGTTCTATTTTTAGAAAAGAAGAAGTTTATGTGAAATGGAGAGGGTGTTTTATGTATCCTGAAGTCATTAAAAAGATGGCATTTTCAAAAGAGCATAGAGATTTATTATTGAAGCTATATAATAAAGAGATTACACGTCGTGAATATGATCGGCTTGTACAATCGCTATATAAACCTTCTAAAGAGGTTTACGAGGGATAGAAATGGGGGAGACAATCTAGTGGATTGTCTTTTTAAAATTTATGTATGTTCTGATAAAATTAAGGTTAGCCTTACTAGGGAGGTGAAAAGATTGCGGAAACGTTTATATATAGGGATTGGAGTTATCTTCTTAATCGCTTTAGGTGGAATTGTATTTTGGTCAGCTTTACAAGGAAACCGTACAGAAAATTTTATTTTAAGACATATGGTGAATGACAATGGAACTCTTGCCACGTATCGTTTAGTAGATACTAAGGCAGGTACGGGTGAAGCCAAGGGACGTGAAGCTTTATCAGAATCAGCGGGATTATGGTTACAATATACACTTGATAAAGATGATCAGGCGTTATTTGATGAGCAAGTAAAGGTTATTCAAGATAATTTCGTATATAAGAATCATATCGTTTTATGGAAACTCTCTGAAAAGGGAGAGAGGCAGTCAGCTACAAATGCACTTATAGATGATCTTCGTATTATAGAACAATTATATCGTGCTTATGAAATGTATAAGGAAGAGCGTTATAAAAACCTTGCCGATCAATTAAGTGATGCTGTACTTCGTTATAATAAAAAAGATAATTATTATGTTGATTATTATGATGCAGATGCAGGGAAACAAAATGATTTTGTAACAACATCATACATAAATCCACGTGCATTCTCCTATATGAAGAAGTACGACAAAGTTTCTGCTCAGCAATATCAGGAAGTCGTTCAATTTTTAGCGGACTATCCAAGGCATGGCTGGGCATTCCCGAAAGAGTATAAAGAAGATGGTACATTTACGTACGATAAAGAAGTGAATCTTATTGACCAATCATACGTTGCATATCATCGAAGTTTAGGTGGTCTTTCATCAACTGCTTATTTGGAATTTATAAAGAAGAAATTCCAGGAGGATGGAAAGCTATACGGTCGTTACAATTTAGAAACGGGAAAACAAACTGTGAATTATGAATCGCCAGCCGCATACGGATTAACGATTTTGTACGTACTACAAACAGGTGATAAAAAGTTTGCGAAAGAATTGTATGATCATATGGCCACATTCCGAAATGATAACGTATTTAGTAGATATTATGGTGGATATGTAACAGGTGAAAATAATAATACGCATATTTTTGATAATGTACTACCACTTTTAGCTGAAATGGAATTAAAAAAGAGTGAACAATAAAAGTTGCCACCATATGAGGGTGGCAACTTTTATTTGTTGATATAATTTTACGTCCTAATGTTGGAGAAGTAATCAATCACGAATTCACGGAATTGCTGAGCTGTTTTTGATAAGTAGCGTTTTTTTGACCAACTTAATCCGATGGTTCGCTGACAATTGGGTTCAATAATACGCAACTTGCTTGATGCTAAAGTAGAGTTTTTTAATAAAGTTAAACTTGGAACAAAAGCGATGCCGAGACCTTGCTTAATGAGGTCACTAATCACGGTCGGTTCATCTACTTCAAAAGCAATATGCGGAGTGAAACCAGCTTCTTTGCAAAATTCATCCGTTAAGTGTCGAAATCCATAGCCAGTGTTCATACTAATAAACGGTTCGTTTTTTACTTCATGCAGGTGGATATTTTTTCGGCCTGATAAACGATGGCCTGAAGGGACGACTAAGAAAATTTCTTCTGTAATAAGTGGTTCCCAAACAATCTCCTCACCTTCAATTGGCACAGAGGAGATACAAAAGTCAATTTCTATATTATCTAGTTGTCGTTTCATAGAAGGAGTGGATGCAAGAAATTGTTGGAATCGAACGTTAGGATGTTCTAGTAAAAAAGAGCCAAGTAGTTCTGGTAATATTCTTGGAATAGAAACGGCCAGTGTAATAGAGCTTTGTTGTAATTCGGCTAAATCTTTAATTTCTCGTTCTCCTTCACTTAATTCATGAAAAATACGTTCTACTCGTTTTAAAAATACTTTTCCGAAAGAATTTAAAGTAATCTGTCGGCCTTGGCGATCAAATAAAGGGACTCCTAAATCCTTTTCGAGTCTAGCAATTGTTTTGCTGAGTGAAGGTTGCGCGATATGCAATTCTTCAGCTGCCTTTGTCATGTGTTCTAGTCGTGCAACTGTCTGAAAGTATTTTAACTGGAGCAGTTCCATTTCGAGTCTCCTTTCTATAGACCAAAAGGAATGAATTAATAATTAAAGATGTATTATACAGTATGTAAAGTGACGTGTATAGTAAATCTGTTAAACCATTCGAAGGGTGTTAAATTAGAAGAGGAGTATGTTTCATGAAGGGAATTAAACTTATATTTAAAGATTGGAAAGCGATGTGGCACCATAAACATGGACGTATCGCTTTAATTTTTTTATTAATCGTTCCGTTAATTTATTCAGGATTCTTTTTAGCTGGATATTGGGATCCGTACGGAAAATTAGATAAATTACCTGTTGCGATTGTGAATTTAGATAAGGGCGCTGCGATGGATGAAAAAACAATTCATGCAGGAGACGATTTTGTTAAAAATTTAAAAGAGAATAAGGAATTGGCTTTTCATTTCGTATCAGAAAAAAATGCTGATGAAGGGTTAAAAGAAGATAAATATTATATGGTTGTTACGATTCCGGAAGATTTCTCTAAAAAGGTAAGTACACTTATGAATGAGAAACCAGAGCCGGCACAATTGCAGTACAAAGTAAATCCAGGTAAAAACTTTGTAGCGGCTCAAATTGGAACGACGGCTGTTGAAAATATGAAAACAAAAATCTCGAATAGTATTACGAAATCATATACAGAAGGTGTTTTTTCAAAGTTTCAAGATTTGGCACAAGGGTTGATTGATGCAAGTAATGGTGCTGAGAAGTTACATGAAGGAACGACCGATGCAAAAAATGGAGCGAATCAGCTTGCGAATGGTATTGATCGTTTAAGTGACGGGACATCGAAATTGAAAGAAGGAAGTGACAAGCTTGCGTCTAGCCAATCTGCCTTAACGGGGGGAGCAAATGAGCTGAGTCAAGGAGCTACATCACTTCATAGTGGTATGGAGTTATTAGCACAAGGTGAAAAAACGTTACAATCAGGAGTTAGTGAATTAAGTGCTGGTACAAATGAATGGGTGAGCGGAAGTGAGAAGCTTGCTGAAGGGCAAGCGAAAGCGGACAATGCGGCAAATAGTGTGAAACAACAATTAGAAGAGTACGTGAAAAATCATCCGGAAGTGCAGCAAGATCCCGCTTTTCAAAAAATTGTTGCTACGTCTAATGGACTAGCTAAAGCAACAAGTACTTTAAATAATAGCCAACAACAATTGACACAAGGTGCGAAGAAGCTAACTGATGGTCAACATAAGATTGAAGAAGGCATGAATACATTCGGATTTAAGTTAAATGAAGCTACTGCTGGAACGAAAAAGATAGCAGATGGTGCATCGAATTTGGCTGATGGATTTATGAAGTGGGGAAATGGATTTACATCCCTGCAAGAAGGTGTAAATCAGCTTGCGAGTGGTGGAACGGAGCTGAATAACGGTGCTAGTAAATTAACAAATGGACTTGTTAAACTTGATGATGGTGCGAAAGAACTTTCTACGAAATTAGGAGAGGGCGCAGAGAAGATAGCGGATGTTCGTAATGATGATGCACGCAATACGATGTTCTCAGAGCCAGTTCAGTTAGTGAAGTCAACAGTTTCTGACGTTCCTAACTACGGTTCAGGCATTGCACCATATTTCTTATCACTTGCATTTTATGTTGGCGGAATTATGGCATCGAATATTTTACCTCTTGGCCGCAGACAAAACATGAAGGTAAGCGGAACGGTACATTTTATTAATAAACTAGGATTGGTATATTTAATTGGACTCATTCAAGCGCTACTCGTAGATGTAGTTGTGCTAGGAGTTATGAAATTAGAAGTTGCAAGTGTGCCACTTTTTGTTTTATCAAGTATTGTTATTTCCTTTACGTTCATGACATTTATTCTTATGTTAGTAACAGTATTTGGTCTTGTTGGAAAGTTCTTAGCGGTAACGCTTCTTGTCCTGCAATTAGCGACGAGCGGAGGTACTTTCCCAGGAGAATTAAACATAGCTGTTCTTAGCAAAATTGGACAGTTTCTCCCAATGTCTCATTCTCTTAGAGGATTACAAGATGTTATTTCTTTAGGAGATTGGTCGCAATTACAAATGCAAATTTTAATATTGTTATGTTATCTCGTTGTTGCCGGTGGAATTGCTTGGATCACGAGCCATATACAGCATAGAGAAACGAATGCAGAACAAGTTTCTTAAAATGAAATAAGCTATCCGATTTTTTCGGATAGCTTATTTTTTATTTGCGTTCCATTACTGCAAAGTAATTATTTTCATTATCAGCAAAGTTGAATGCTCTACCAGTAGGTAAATCTACAACCTGTCCAACTGTGACATTTTTCTCAGAAAGATCTTTATATAGACGGTCTAAGTCATTTGAGAAGAACATAAGTGAAGGTGTATTTAGGTTTAGTTCAGGTTGCATCTTCGCGATTAACGCTTTATCGTGAAGGACGATGCTTGTTCCTGCTTCTTTCGCCGGTGCAATTTCAATCCAGCGGAATCCGTTTCCGTTATTTTCTTCCGCAATGATTTGGAACCCTACTTTTTCTGTCCAAAATTGTACTGTTTCGTCTTGGTTATTTACATATAGCATAATTTGTCCAACTTGATTAATCATAGGTGTCTCTCGCTTTCTTTTTATATGCGTATTATTATATCAAATATATGGCTTGAATAGTTTTTTATGATTTTTTCGTAATACAACCTTCGTCCATTTCATCTTTGTTGTAGGAGAAGGCCCTGTAATCCAAGTATGAAATGGTATTGTGCTACAAATGACCATTGTTGAAATAGAGATAATGGCCGTTAACACAAATAGTAATAGGGCATATAATATAGTATTTTCTTGCAGTGTGAATAAGGAAAGAAGTTTTGTGCATAGTTGCAAGAAGAATAAATGAGCTAAATAAGCACCATACGTGTAATTACCAATGAAACGTAACGTTTTATATAAGAAACCACGACGCTGTACTATCATAATAGATAACACATACAGTATGATAATTTCGCATACGATATATAAAAACATAGATGGTTTTAAATAGGTAGAAACAGTTAAATGAATAGAGTTTGCTCCGTAAAAACTAAACAACTCATAATTGATGAATAAAAATAAGATGAAAAATAATATTGTTATAAGCGGGATATGTTTCATGACGAATAGACGCCAAGTTTTTAGTGCTACAGCGGCAATGCCGCCCATAACGAAATAGAATGAGTAGAATAGAAATGATCGATCTGTATAATGTAAAATTGTTGAACTTGTTAATTTTTCTCCATTAAAAATATAGTGAGAAGAGAACCACATTAATAGAAAATATAGGCAAGCGAAAAAGGTCATATATTTATATATGTCTTTTTTATTTTCTGTTCGTTTTTGAAACCAATAAAAAAGTGTGCATAGTAAAGGGAACAATAAGTGAATTTGGAACATCATAATAACGTACCAAAGATGGGGAGCGGCTGTTCCGAGTAATAAACTTTTTATTCCACTTTGTAACGTAATAAGATCATTTGTTGTTAATAAGTAAAGAATAGACCAAAAGAAATACGGAATGAGTAAGTGTATCGCTTTTTCGGAAATATATTCTTTATATACTAATTGCTTTGTATAGTGACGAATTAAGTGAAATCCAACGATAAATATGAATGCTGGTGCTGAGAATTTTGCAAGATTAAATAGCATGCCCATAATGAGGGATTGCTCAAGTAAGACATTTCCTTGATTCATTGTATATAATAAAGAACTTTGCAAAACGACAGCGAGAAATGCAATGCTTTGCAAAACTTTAAATTCTGGTGCGCTTTGAGTCATTAGATCCATCTCCTTTTCCATACATGATTATAGTACGGAGAATGGATAAGAGGTGTGGAATATTTGTGAAGGTTTTAACAAATTTGTGGCGGAATGGATTAACAACAAAGAAAGAGGATGCTCAAAACGAGCATCCTCTTTCTATTTATTAAGCAAATTTGTTTTTAATCCAGTTCTTACCTTCTACAAGGCGAGCTGTCATTACGGCACAAGCGTTATCTGCTGTTACGTTTAACATCGTTGCAGGAGGATCAATGATTGTACTGATTGCTGCGATAATTGGCAATGCTTCTGGCGGGAAGCCATATAAAGAAACGATTAACATTTCACCAATCATACCGCCGCCTGGAATAGCGCCCATTACTGTTCCTACTAATAGAGAAACAACAAGTGCGATTGCTAATGTTTTCGGTCCTTCGAATTCCATGTTGAAAATACCGAATAAGAAAGCAATTTTTAATACGCCGCCTAAAACAGAGCCATCTTTATGAAGAGTAGAACCAAGAAGGACAACTGTTTCACGAACGTCTGAAGAAATACCCATTTTCTTTGTTGCTTCTAAGTTTGCTGGAATACTTGCGGCACTACTACAAGTTGCAAGTGATGTAACTGTAGGAGAGACCATGTTCTTCCAAAATACTTGTACACCTTGTTTGCGACCTGCAAGGTATGCATAGAATGTGAAGAATACAAAGAAATAAATTAGAGAAGCAGGATAGTATACCATTGCTGCTCGGAAGTAAGTTCCAAGAAGTTGTGGTCCGAATTCGCCAACTAATGCTGCGAAGTAAGCAGCAAGTCCGATTGGAGCGTAGTACATAATGAAAGATACAACCTTCATTGAAATCTCTGCACCAGCTTGTAGGAATGTAGCAAATGGCTTTCCTTTTTCGCCAACTGCTGAAGTTGCAATCCCCATTAAGATAGAGAAGAAAATAAGAGCTAACATATTTTCACGAGATAGTAACTTCGAGAAGTCAGATACTGTTAAAATACCGACGATTTGATCTGCCACACTAACAGCTTTGCCGGCTTTGTCAGGTTGTGTTAGTTCTAGTACAACACCTTGTGCTGGCGGGAATACTTTCACGACAATAATCATAAAAATAGCAGCTAAAATACTTGTAAATAAGAAAGTCCCAGCCATACTAGACATAATTTTACCGAAACGTTTTAATCCATCCATATTAGCAATAGACGATGCGATGCTAAAGAACACTAGAGGTACAACAATCGTAAACATTAAGTTTAAGAAAATGTCACCAAGCGGCTTTAAAGCAACTGCATCGGCACCCATGAAATAACCAATGAAACCACCAATTAGGATAGAAGATAATAAAATAAGTGGAAAGCGATATGCCTTCATAAATATATCCTCCTATCAATTAAAAAAATCATACTGAATCATTATAGCGAGTTAGGGGCCCCTTTACTAGGAGAATACGGATAAATGGAATAGCGTGAAAATCAAGAAATTTTTGTTTTTAAGCTCGGCATACAGCAGGAAATCTAGACATATATATTTGTAACCTAGTGGTGGCAAGGAGTGCACCATAACTTAGGTAAAGAAAAAGGGGGAGGGAAGCGGGATGAATATTTTACTTTGCTGTGCAGCGGGAATGTCTTCCAGTTTGATTGTTACAAAGATGGAGAAAGCAGCAGAGGCAAGAGGGATAGAAGTAACAATCTGGGCAGTATCAGGTTCTGAAGTGAATAGTCATATTGATAAAGCTGATGTCCTTTTACTTGGACCGCAAGTACGTTATTTATTACCGAAAATGAAAGAATTATGTAAGGATAAAGGGATACCTGTTGATGTCATTCAATCTGTTTATTACGGACTTTGTAATGGAGAAGCTATCTTGCAAGCAGCTTTGTTAATGAAACCATGAGGAGAGTGGGATAGATGATACGGTTTTTAGAGAAGTATGTGATGCCGGTAGCAGGGAAGGTTGCAGAGCAGAGGCATTTACAAGCAATTCGAGATGGAATTATTTTAACGATGCCTTTCTTAATTATTGGATCGTTTTTCCTCATTATTAGTGCACTGCCGATACCGGGATATAACGATTTTATGGCAGGTTTGTTTGGGGAGAATTGGCAGCGAGCTTTAGGGTATCCAGTTAGTGCAACTTTTAATATAATGGCTTTAATAGCTGTTTTTGGAATCGCTTACAGACTTGGAGAGTATTATAAAGTAGATGCTTTAGCATCCGGGGCATTGTCGCTTGTGACGTTTTTACTTGCGACTCCATTTCAAGTTGCATATATTATACCAAGTACAAAAGAAAGTGTACTTGTAGAAGGCGCTATCCCAGCTGCATTAATGGGAAGCCAAGGGTTATTTGTAGCAATGATTATTGCACTTATATCTACTGAACTTTATCGGTTTATTGTACAAAAAAAGATAATTATAAAGATGCCAGAAACAGTTCCACCAGCTGTCACGCGTTCATTTGCAGCACTTGTTCCAGGATTTATTGTTGTAACAGTTATTTGGATTTTACGCTTAATTATAGAAAATACTTCTTTTGGCAGTATCCATAATATTGTAGGACAAATTTTACAGGAACCACTTAGTGTACTTGGTGCTAGTCTTTGGGGCGCAATCATAGCAGTTATTCTCGTTCATGTTCTTTGGTCTTGTGGAATTCATGGTGCTACTATTGTTGGTGGTGTAATGAGCCCCGTTTGGTTGTCGTTAATGGATCAAAACCGAGTTGCTTTTCAAGCTGGGCAAGATGTACCAAATACGATTACGGCACAGTTTTTTGACTTATGGATTTATATGGGCGGTTCTGGTGCAACGCTTGCTCTAGTTGTCGGAATGTTACTATTTGCACGAAGTCAACAATTAAAAAGTTTAGGGAGATTGTCAATTGCACCTGGTATATTTAATATTAATGAGATGGTAACTTTTGGTATGCCGATTGTGATGAACCCACTTTTACTAATTCCATTTATATTAGTTCCAGTCGTGCTAACAATTGTTTCTTACTTTGCAATGGAATGGGGATGGGTTGCACGTCCGAGTGGGGCCGCTGTACCTTGGACGACACCTATTCTTTTTAGTGGATATTTAGGATCGGGCGGGAAAATTTCAGGTGTTATTTTGCAACTTGTTAACTTTGCGCTAGCATTCTTCATTTATTTACCGTTCTTAAAAATATGGGATAAACAAAAACTGGCGGAAGAAAAGGGGGAGTAAAGAACTAAAATGGATACGATAGAGACGAAAGCTTTTCATTTAATCTTGCATGGGGGAAACGCGAGAAGTTGTTCAATGGAAGCAATTGATTGTGCGAAGCGTGGGGAGTTTACAGAAGCTGAAGCTAAATTACAAGAAGCACTAGAGGAATTAAAAGAGGCGCACCGTGTACAAACGGAGCTTATCCAGAAAGAGGCTGGTGGCGAAAAGACCGAAGTTACTCTTTTAATGGTACACGCGCAAGACCATTTAATGAATGCGATTACGGTGAAAGAATTAGCGAGTGAGTTTGTAGAGTTATATAGGAAGATGTCGGTGGATGAATGAACCTTGCTTATGCAAGGTTTTTTTATTTCACTAAATAGTGGGTTAAAATAATGAATTATTTTTCATTGAAAAAGTTTTTTTAGTGTTTTTTCATATTAAACACAACTAGACGACTAAACACTAATCTATTTTCATACAGTTATGTGTTAAAAGCGTGTTGTTTTATAACACACTGTGTGTTTTTTGGACGACACACTAATTGAAAGCGTTAACACACAAAGAAAATGCTCGAAAAAGCACTGATTTTAGTGGTTTTAAAAAGTTGGCACGCTAATTGCATTAATAAATAGCGTAAAGAAAAATAAATAAACATAAATTTTTTATACTACACAAGGGGGATTTTCAAATGAATATTTTATTATGTTGTTCAGCAGGGATGTCTACAAGTTTACTAGTTACAAAAATGGAAGCGGCTGCAAAAGCTCGCGGTCTAGAAGGAAAGATTTGGGCTGTATCTGGGGATGCAGTAAAAAACAATATCGACCAAGCAGATGTGTTATTACTAGGACCACAGGTTCGTTACATGCTCTCTTCAATGAAAACGCTTGCTGACGAGAAAAATGTTGGAATCGACGTTATCAATCCAATGCACTACGGCATGATGAATGGAGAAGCAGTTTTAGATCACGCATTAACACTTAAAAAATAATTAGGGGGGAAGCGAAATGCAAAAGTTTATTGCATTTATGGAGAAATATATTGTTCCTGTCGCTGGTAAAATCGGATCGCAACGTCACTTAGCTGCGATCCGTGACGGATTTATTGCAGTTATGCCACTTATTTTAGTTGGTGCACTGGCATCACTAATTAATGGTTTTCCATCTGAAGTTTTCCAAGATTTCATGAAAGGTTTGTTTGGTGAAACGTGGAAACAAGTCGGCGGCGGAATGTGGACTGGTTCTTTCGCGATTCTAGCACTAATCATAGCATTTACAACAAGTTATAACTTAGCAAAATCTTACGGCGTTGATGGTTTGTCAGCAGGTATTATTTCATTTGGTGCGTTAATTATTCTTACACCAACAACACCGAAAGAAGGCGGATTGAACTTAGCTTGGACAGGTGCACAAGGGTTATTCGTAGCAATTATTGTGGCACTCCTTGTTACTGAAGTATTCCGTTTCTTTGTACAAAGAAACATTACTTTTAAAATGCCTGATGGAGTACCACCAGCAGTTTTAAGATCTTTCGCAGCTATAGTTCCAGCATTTGTTATCTTAACAGTAGTTGCAGGTATTCAATTAGCAGTGAAATTATCTGGTACAAGTGTTCATGAATTTATTTTTAATACGATTCAATCACCACTGCAAAGTTTAGCAGGGACATTACCAAGTGCAATTATCATTGTAATCCTTGTTCATCTTCTTTGGTTCTTCGGTTTACATGGGCCAAATATCGTTGGTGGTATTATTGAGCCATTATACTTACCGGCATTAGAGAAAAATATGAATTTATTTAAAGGTGGTACATCTGCATTTGATGTTCCAAATATTATTACAAAACCATTCTTTGATACTTTCGTATACCTTGGTGGTTCTGGTGCGACATTAGCATTCTTAGTAGTGGTATTACTCGTAGCAAAAAGTGCACAATTACGTGGTGTATCTCGCTTATCAATTGGACCTGGTGCATTTAACATTAACGAACCAGTAATATTTGGTACACCAATTATTTTAAATCCAATTTTATTCTTACCTTTTATCCTAACACCAATTGTATTAGTAATTACTTCTTATACAGCTATATCTATGGGGTGGGTACCAAAAACAGTTGTGATGATTCCATGGGCAACACCACCAATTATTAGTGGTTATCTTGTAACAGGTGGACATATTTCTGGTGCAATTCTACAGTTATTCAACTTTGTAATTGCAATGGTAATTTATTATCCATTCGTTGTGTTATGTGACCGTTCAGTTGTTCGTACTGAAAAAGCAGCAGCGCAAGGTAATAGTAATTCTTTACCTATGTAACATAGTAATTGTTCTCATAGACAACGATACCTGTGAGAACAATTACCTTTATATCATGTTCAAAAAGATGAAAAACATCTATATGAACACTAAACTATCATTAATAAATTCATACTTTAATAGACATGTTCAAACTGAAGGGGTATTTAAATCGGTTGAACCTTATAGAGAGGGCGGTAATTATGATGACTACAGCAGAACAAATTCCATTCCAATTGATTTTAAATAGTGGTAACGCACGAAGCTTTGCGATGGAGGCACTTCAATTTGCCAAACAGGGGAAAATGGTAGAAGCAGATGAAGCGATGGTAAAGGCGAAAGAAGCGATTAATGAAGCGCATCATTTTCAAACAGAGCTCATACAATCAGAAGCAAGAGGAGAAAAAACAGAGGTTAGTGTTCTTTTAATTCACGCACAAGATCATTTAATGAATGCGATTACAGTGAAAGAATTAGCAGCAGAGTTTATCGATCTTTATAAAAAGCTTGAAGCGAAAGGGGAATAAAGCATGACTGGAATTAAAATTGCTACAATCGGCGGTGGATCTAGTTATACACCAGAGTTAATTGAAGGATTTATTAAGCGTTATGATGAGCTTCCTGTTCGTGAAATTTGGTTAGTAGATATTGAGGCAGGAAAAGAAAAGTTAGAAATCGTTGGTAACTTAGCGAAACGTATGGTGAAAAAATCAGGTTTACCAATCGAGGTACATTTAACACTTGATCGCCGTGAGGCATTAAAAGATGCTGACTTCGTAACAACACAACTTCGCGTTGGTTTATTAGAAGCACGTGCAAAAGATGAAGCAATCCCGTTAAAATATGATGTAATCGGTCAGGAAACAAATGGTCCTGGTGGTCTATTCAAAGCGTTGAGAACGATTCCTGTTATTTTAGATATTTGTAAAGATATGGAGGAGCTCTGTCCGAATGCATGGTTAATTAACTTTGCAAATCCAGCTGGTATGGTAACAGAGGCTGTCCTTCGTTATACAAATATTCAAAGAGTAGTTGGTCTATGTAACGTTCCAATCGGAATCCGCATGGGTCTTGCCAGATTACTTGAAGTAGATGCAAGTCGTGTTCACGTTGATTTCGCAGGTTTAAATCATATGGTATACGGACTAGATGTATACTTAGATGGCGTAAGTGTAATGGATCGTGTGTTAGAGCTTGTGACAGATCCAGAAAAACAAATTACGATGGAAAATATCGCAGCGCTTAACTGGGAACCAGACTTTATTCGCGGCCTTCGTGCAATTCCATGTCCATACCATCGTTACTACTACAAAACACGTGAAATGTTAGAAGAAGAGAAAGAGGCTTCTGTTGAAAAAGGTACACGTGCAGAAGTAGTAAAACAATTAGAAAATGATTTATTTGAGTTATATAAAGACCCGAACTTAGATATTAAACCACCACAATTAGAAAAACGTGGCGGAGCTTATTATAGTGATGCAGCATGTAGCTTAATTACGTCTATTTACAATAATAAAGGTGATATCCAGCCTGTTAATACACGAAACAACGGAACAATTGCAAGCTTACCACATGATTCAGCTGTTGAAGTGAACTGTATTATTACGAAAGAAGGCCCAAAACCAATTGCAGTTGGAGATCTTCCAGTACCAGTTCGCGGTTTAGTACAACAAATTAAATCATTCGAGCGCACAACAATTGAAGCTGCTGTTACAGGGGATTATCATAAGGCGCTGCTTGCTATGACAATCAATCCACTTGTACCATCAGATAAAGTTGCAAAACAAATTTTAGATGAAATGTTGGAAGCACATAAAGAGTATCTTCCACAGTTCTTTAAAAAGGTAGAGAAGTAAAAGCGGCGCTATTTAGCCCGCTTTTTTTATTCTATTAGGAGGTATTATGATGATTAAGTTAATTGTAAATGCAGATGATTTCGGTCTTACAGAAGGTACAAATTACGGCATTATTGATGGGCATATAAATGGACTTGTAAATTCAACGACGATGATGATGAATATGCCAGGAACAGAGCATGCGGTACGCTTAGCGAAAGAGTATAACCTACTCGGAGTAGGCGTACATCTCGTATTAACAGCAGGGGAACCACTTCTTGGAGACGTACCATCACTTGTAGGTAGCGACGGATCGTTTCATAAACAAAGTGTTGTAAGGGAAGGGAATATAAATCCAGAAGAAGTTGAGAGAGAGTGGACTGCTCAAATTGAGAAATTCCTATCTTACGGATTAACACCAACTCATTTAGATAGTCATCATCATGTACACGGATTACCGATCTTACACGATGTTCTTGAGAGATTAGCAGCTAAATATAATGTTCCAATTCGTCGTTGTGGGGAAGATAGAGCGGTGCATCCATTTTCTGATGTATTTTACAGTGACTTTTATGCGGATGGTGTGACGGAAGATTACTTTGTGAAGTTAAAAGAAAGAGTACAAGGTGAACAAACGGTAGAAATTATGGTTCATCCAGCTTATATTGATCCAGAGCTTGTGAAGCGTTCTTCTTACGTAATGGATCGTGTGAAGGAATTGCGTATTTTAACAGAGAGTGAGTTGCCTGAAGGGATAGAACTTGTGAAGTTTTAATAGAAAAACGACGGCTACATCATGCCGTCGTTTTTTATTTACAAAATGGATAGAATATATCCGCCAAAAGCTCCAAGTATAACGATAACCCAAGGCGGTGCTTTCCAAAAAGCTAGTAAGCAAAAAAGAAGCGAAGCGAAAACGAAATCTGAAGCATTTATAATTGTACTCGTCCAAATGGGATCGTAAAAAGCGGCAATTAAAATACCAACAACTGCGGCGTTAACACCAAGTAGTGCGCCTTGTATGAATGATATTTTTCTCACACTGTTCCAAAATGGTAAAACACCAATAACGAGTAAGAAAGCAGGGAGGAAAATTGCAATTGTTGCGATTGTTGCCCCAAGCGTCCCGTTTAACACTGCTCCTATATACGAGGCGAATGTAAATAGTGGTCCTGGTACTGCTTGTGTTAATCCGTATCCAGCTAGGAACTGTTCTTTCGTCATCATGCCGTTTTGTACGAACTCACCTTCAAGAAGGGGCAGCACGACGTGTCCTCCTCCAAATACAAGTGCGCCAGAGCGATAGAAACTGTCAAATAAAGCGATGTAATAAGAGAACGGCCTTAATATTGGTAGCAGTAGTAATAGTCCAAAGAATAAGACGAGGCAAGAAACTGCTATCTTTTTTGAAATAGGTACTCTTATATTTTGAGATTGGCTAATTGGTTGGTTGCGATATAAAAACCAACCGATAAAGCCACATATTATAATAAGGATGACTTGTGTCCAACTACTTGGCCATAATAAGGCGATTGCGGCAGTTACAATCGCAATCGTTGCACGATTTCGATCTGGAGTTAACTTTCGCGCCATTCCCCATATGGCATGAGCGACAATAGCGACTGCTACAAGTTTTAGTCCATGAATCCAGCCAGCACTTCCAAGATCGAACTGATTAAGGAATGAGGCGAAGAAAACCAAAACAAGCACAGACGGTAAAGTGAATCCAATCCATGAAATAATAGCTCCTAAAAGCCCGCCCCTTAATAATCCAACCCCCATACCGACTTGACTGCTGGCAGGACCAGGAAGGAATTGACATAGCGCTACTAAATCTCCATAGCTTCGTTCATCCATCCATTTTCTTTTTTGCACGTATTCGTGGTGGAAATAGCCGAGATGAGCGACAGGACCGCCGAATGAAGTAAGTCCTAATTTAAATGAGACGAGAAAAATCTCTAATAATGTATGAAAAGTGTATTTGTTAGTTTTCAATGGAACCTCCTATAATGTTTTTCTATGTGCATTATACAAGAGACTTTCAATCTACAGGAACAATCACAATGTAAAGATTTTGTGAATCTTTTCTTTGTAATTAAAATTGAAAAAGTCATAAATGATTATGTTTAAACCATAAAGTAGTAGAAGTAGTGCTGGGAAATTTATATAAGGAGAATGCCTTATGACAACACATTTCTTTGCCAGGTTAGCAGGTAAGAGGGAAGTGCCTCCTGTAAATACAGAAGCTTTTGGGGTAGCAGAGTTTATTTTTAGTGATGATTTAACGAAATTGCATTACAGAGTAATACTAAAAAATATAGAAAAGGTTACATCGTGTCAAATTCATTTAGGGAAGTCTACTCAAATTGGTCCTGTTGTTTTATATTTGTATGGTCCACTGGAGCAAGGGATTAGCTTGAACGAGGGAAGTATTACTGGTGTAGTGAATGTGGAGGATTTTGAGGGACCTTTACAAGGGAAATCATTTGTACATTTACTTCAAGAAATTATTCAAGCAAATGTATATGTTAATGTCCATACGAAATCACAAAAAAGAGGAGAAATAAGAGGGCGAGTTAGAAAAGTAAAGAAATAGAGGGAAAGGCTGTCCATATGTTGGAACAGCCTTTTCTCATTATATAAGGTGCTAGTTTTAGCAATTATTGTCGGTAAATCGATATATTTTGAAAATCGCTGATATAACTCACGTTACGGTCGATATTTTTAAAAACGGCCTCGATTAATTTTTCACAGGCTGATTTTTAATAAAGAAGTCCATAACATAAAATACTTCGTCATCAGGTATTTGTATTTCAAATGTATTTTCAATTGGTTGCAACGCTTTTTTTACTTTCATATACATCCAGTACTCATCTTGTCTTCTTTTCTCTTTATCAGGGTGAGGAAGAAGGCTTTCTCCTTTTTGAAGACGGTCAACCATACAGCTCATATGCAGAATAACACCCATTAAGCTATCAGGAGTTAGCTGTAAGGAAATTAATTCCTGAATTGTATTTAATGCGTAACGAATTGTTTTGATTAGTAATGCTCCATCGTTACGCTGCATTTGTTGTTCAAGAATATCCGCCATTTTTGCATATGTTTCTTCATACGTAATTAATTCTTGAATGGGCTGAATCGCTGTGTAGTTTACGATGTCTTGGAAATGATATGTTAAGCATGGTACTTGCACATCGAAATTCGTGACGATACAAATGATGTTACGCTCTTTTTTTATGTTCTCAATCATTTTCGTTAAATCTTTTTCATGGACGATACTAATTGGTATAATTTCAATTAAGTCTTTATCAAATCGTAAATAGTTCTCTAACATTTTTTGAATAGCTAAAGCACTTCCTTCACCAGTTAAGCAAGCTGTTAAAATAACAGATTTCATTGGAGAGAGAGGTTTTTTCTTTTCTTCTTGTACGTTTAAGTAAAATGGTGTTAAATTTTTTACTGTTTCATACAGCGCATCTAATGAATAACCGAGCTGAGCTTTTCGAGCTGCTTCTAGTGCGTGTGGTGTGCTCGTCATCGAGAGAACACGTACAGGGATTTTGAACTCCGTTTCTAATATGTCACCGATATAAGCAAGTGACCCCATATCGACAAGTAAGAGAAGCCCATTTACATTTTGTAGTGTTTTCATATACACTTTCACACGTTCCAAGAAATCTTTCGGTGATTCGTGTAACGGCATATCAATACCGGTTACTTCCTCAATGCCGAGAAGTTCGTTTGCGACGTTTGCCATTTCAGTTGCGATGCCATTACCGTGTGCTAATATTAATACTTTTACTTCTGTTTGTGAGGCAGGAATTGGATCAACAACGAAGAACATTGTTAAAAAGCCAGCTTCATCAATAGGCATTGTTATTTGTAATTCTTCCTCCAGTAGTTGAATGCATTGCATAGCTACGGAAAAAGCTTCTTTATATTTCGTACGAATCTGATTTAATTGTGGGTGATGTATTTGTTTTCCGCTTTGTAAACGTTGTAGAGTTGTCTGTACATGTAAACTTAAAGCGAGAAATACTTTTTCATCAAACGTCTTAGATAAATGCTTTTCAGCAAGTTCCGCTATTTTTTCACATACGGAAACGATATTACGATCCACAATTTTAAAAACATTTTCATGGCTTGTTTTTTTTGATATTTGGTTAAAATATTGTACGAAAAAGCTTTGAACATCATTTTCTATTAGTAATTCTAATTCTTCCTCTTCAATACCACGTGCTTGAAGTTCTTCGTATTTATAATCAATATAATCGTAAATAGAGGAGCGTTTTTCATCTTCTGTTTTATGATTACTCCAACCTTCCTCACCTGTAAATACAAATGTTTCATTTGGTATTTGGTATAAGTGACGGCTCTTCCTTTCAATGAACAACCCTTCTTTCATATACCAAGGTAAATCTGTACTTGAAACATAGACAGAATCACGTTTCTTTGTGACCAAATCAGAATAGGCTTTCGCACAGGCAATTTGAACATCTGTTTTTAATTGACCAATGTTATTGGGACAATTGTAAAAGACGAAAGCACGCATTGCATTTGGGCTAACGTGAATGTCTTTTCGTAGACGAATTGCTTCATTTGTGAAAAATAGCTGTAGTAAAGCAAAGCGCTCTTTATGTGTACGCTCACGAAGTGGTGGCAGCGTAACAGTCATTGGTATACGTCTTGTAAATGTTTTTAATAAAAATGAATTTGGTTCTTCTGTTGTTGCAGTAATGATTAATACTTGTGCTTTACGTTCGTTCTCTGTTTCTCCAAGGCGGCGGTATACTCCGCGGTCAATAAAGGTGAAAAGCATTTCTTGTCCCTCTGGAGGCAGGCGATGTACTTCATCTAAGAAAAGAATTCCTTCATGTGCTTTTTCAATTAACCCTTTTTGATCACTTGCTCCTGTATAAGCTCCTTTTTTAATCCCAAATAATTGCCCGAGTAGTAGCTGTGGATTATTTGCGTAATCAGCACAGTTAAAGACGATAAATGGTGCATCTTTGGGAAGCTGTTCAACTTCAATTGCATATTCGTGCATTAAAGAAGCAAACATAGACTTTCCGACCCCTGTTTCTCCCAGTAGTAAAGTATGCATACCGTTTGGAGGATAGAGAATAGAAGCTTTCGCTTTTTCAATTGCAATTTTAAGGCTCGTATTTTCAATTGCAAATGTATCTAATGAAGTTATGTCTTTTGAATGCGTTTCCAACGAAGTGTTCGTTTCTATGTAAAAACGAACAGGTCGCGTATTTGTTTTTAATAAACGTTTATCTTTTACAAGTTTGTTTAAATCGCTACTTACATTGGCGCGATCTAGTTGCAGAAATGTAGCGAGTTCTGATGCGGTTACACCTTCTGTATAATTGCCTTTTTGTATTGCGTTAAAAATGAGATCTATTCGTTTCATTTCTATTCACCTCGAAACTTCATCACTATTTAAAATTTTACACAAAAATGGGAAGGGTGGGAAGAGAAAAATAAAACAGCTTTAGCACATAGGCACTAAAGCTGTTACAATCTTGTGTCTTTCCAAAAATTCACCTTGAGATGAGAAGAAGGATTATAGGGAAGAAGTTTGTATCCTTGTGACTGTAAATAATCAATTACTTTTGGCAGTATTTGTACGGTTACACTCGAATCATGCATTAAAATGACTTCGACTTGTTCATCACTTTGGTTACGTACTCTTTCGAGTATGGCAGAAGGATTGTCATAGCTTTTCCAGTCGTATGTATCGATCGTCCAATCCCACATTTTATACTGGGCCGATACAAGTGCGTCACGGTAATTCTTTTTTAAGTAAGGCATACTACCATATGGAACGCGAACGAGATGTGTATTTAATTTCGTAACTTGCTGGACAATGCTTTGTGTTTGCTCCATTTCTGCAATTAAAGTGGAAGGGTCACCAGTGTAAAGGCGTTTTACATCATGTGACATGCTGTGGAGCCCGATATAATGTCCTTCTTTAATTAATCGTTGCATCGTTTTTGTGTAATGTGGCACTTTTCCGCCAATAACAAAGAAAGTTGCTTTTCCGTTCTTTTCTTTTAAGATGTTTAAAATTTGTGTAGTATATTTGTTTGGCCCGTCATCAAATGTTAAGTACGCAATTTTTTGTGTAGGAGAAGTTGTTTCAGTATTTGGATGATATTCAGCAGGAATAACAGTTGTTGCTTCAGTATTAGATGATACGTACATAGTAATCGTTAAAAATAAAATAATACATTGAAATACTCGCTTGATCATAACATTCACCCTCAGTTTGACAATCAAGATGTAAAAAAGAAAACTTGATACTTTTCTTATTATGTATATCTTTCTCCAATAGAGGAACTCTCAAACAATCTATATTTTGGAAATATAAAATGAGAATAAAAAATAGCATCCTCTTATAAGAAAGAGGATGCTATTTGAATATTTCATAATTGAAAAGGCTATACTACAATTAGTCTTCGCGTTTTTTCACTTTTTTATAAAAGGAAATGATTGGTTTGTAGCGTTCATGTACAAGCCCGATTATTTCAGCGATGATTTCTGTGAAGAAAATCAAAGCGAAAAGAAGAATAATGGATAACCATAACGTTGCACTAGTGAAAATAATGGCATTTACACTAAAGAAAATACCGAATGCGTATATAATTAGTACCGTTTTGCGATGAGAGAATCCCATTGCAAGTAAGCGGTGATGTAAATGCGATTTATCTGGTGCTGAAATAGGTTTTTTATTTACGATACGACGGATGATTGCAAATATCGTATCAAATATAGGTACACCTAAAATGATAATTGGAACGATAAAACTGAATAACGTTACACTTTTGTATAATCCAAGTAACGATATAACAGAAATACAGTATCCTAAAAATAGTGCTCCTGTATCTCCCATGAAAATTTTTGCTGGATGGAAGTTGTAGAATAAAAATCCAATTGTACTTGCTAATATAATTAATGCAAGTGGCAAGATAATAGCTGTTCCAGTACCCCATGGGCTAGTAAAGGCCATATATGCTAGCGTTGCAAGTACGATAGATGAAATCCCAGCAGATAATCCATCTAAGCCGTCAATTAAGTTGATTGCATTCGTAATACCTACAAGCCAAAATACTGTAATTGGATAAGCAAGCCATCCAAGTTCAGTATCCCCAAGGAATGGGATATATAATACTTGCACTAATAATCCACTTTTTACAATCATAATGGCAACTAACAGTTGTCCACCGAATTTTACTCTCGCAGATAACTCGTACATATCATCTAAAATTCCGATGATTACAATGATAATCGCACCTAGCGTTATCGATAACATTCTTTGTTCATATAAGCCGCCGACAACAAATCCTACAGCTACACCAATAAATATTGCCAACCCGCCAAGACGTGGCATAATCTTTTGGTGCACTTTACGTGCGTTTGGCTTATCTGTCGCTCCTATTTTAAAAGCTAATTTAATAACTAAAGGAGTAACGACGAGTACAGTGATGAAAGATGCCAAAATGGCATAAATCACTTGTGAGTCCATTAATACCCCACCCTTTATAGTCTAACGTAATTTTTTTTTGAAAATATATTTATCTGAAAATTATGATGTTTATTTACAGGCTCATAACATATGGTATCACAAAAAGATTAGAATTCAATCTTTTTTTCTTTTTACGGTTAATGGAAGCGGATAGAATATATGACAATTGTATATAGAATGTTGAATCATATAAGAAGGTTAATCGTACTGGGCTTTGGAATGTAACATTTCCTCTTTTTCTTCAATAGTGAATACTTTTATTTCAGTATTATAAGTGTTGCACGTAGAAATGAGTAAGTTTCGTGTTAAAATGTGGGAATTTATCACGCGTGACCTGGCAGCCTGATTCTCACTGATTAAGTTTTACTTTATAGTGCATTTAATTTTACAAAAACTTTAAAAAAAGTAAGGGAAGTAATTCATATAATGAAGAAGGAAAAGGGTTTTCTCATTTTTAATATGAGAGGGGGAAGCGCAGGGAGAGTTCTATATTTCATATCTTTTCTATTGTAAATTCCTGTGCGAAAAGGAAATGAAAATTACGATAGTAGGTACTGGATATGTTGGATTGATTACAGGAGTAGGATTGGCAAAATTAGGGCATTCAGTTACATGTTTTGATATAGATGATGAAAAAATTGAACGGATAAAACAAGGGGATTTACCTATTTATGAGGCCAGATTACATGAATTAATAAATTATGCATATGAGAATAATGCTTTAACTTTTACATCAAATAAAGAAGAGGCATTTGATGATGTAGAGTTTATATTTATTGCAGTTGGAACACCACCGTTATTAGATGGGACGGCAGATTTAACGTATATTCAGAGTGCTTGTAACGATATTGGATTATATGCGACGAACGATATTATTGTTGTTACGAAAAGTACAGTTCCAGTAGGTACAAATGATGTAATGAAGGGATGGATTGAGGAGAAGTTAAAAGGGAGGCATACAGTACATATTGTATCGAATCCAGAGTTTTTGCGTGAGGGTTCAGGTATTTATGATTTCTTTCATGGAGATCGTATTGTAATTGGAGCGGATAGTAAGGAAGTAGCAAGAAGAGTAGAGAGTTTGTATAGTCAATTATGCTTAGAAACGTATGTTACAGATATTAAAAGTGCGGAGATGATTAAATACGCGTCGAACGCCTTTTTAGCTACAAAGATTAGTTTCATTAATGAAATTTCAAATATATGTGAGAAGGTAGGCGCGAATGTATTGGATGTTGCCAAAGGGATGGGAATGGATAAGAGAATCGGTGCATCTTTTTTAAATGCGGGCATTGGCTACGGAGGGTCGTGTTTTCCGAAAGATACGAAAGCACTGGTACAAATTGCGGGAAATGTTGCTCATGATTTTCGTTTGTTAAAAGCAGTTATTGAAGTAAATAATAAGCAACAGCTGCTATTGATTGAAAAAGCGGAAAAAGTCATGAACATGAATAAAAAGCGGATTGCAGTTCTTGGCGCATCCTTTAAACCGAATACGGATGATATTAGAGAGGCATCATCTCTTATTATAATAGAAGCATTAATTAATATAGGTGCAGATATTGTTCTTTATGACCCAAAAGCAATTCAATATGTAAAGAATATATTTGGAGATGCTATACAATATAGTAGATGTATAGATGAATCGATTAGAGATGCGAGTGCGGTTTTTATCGTAACAGAATGGGGAGATATTCAAACTTATCCGTTAGAAAAGTACGTACAACTTATGAGGGAGCCTATTTTATTTGATGGGAGAAATTGTTATACTGATGAAGATGTTAAGAAACAAAAGATAGATTATTACTCGGTGGGAAGAAAAAGTATTTGTAATAGAAAAGTTTCTGTTATGCGTTAAAAAGGGATGTACTCATGTATATTTTTATATGTCATAATAGAAGCTGTAATTAGTGAAAGAAAAGAGGCAATCACATGACTGAACGTTTAAAAGTAATGACAATTTTCGGGACACGTCCAGAAGCAATTAAAATGGCACCTCTTGTATTAGAGTTGCAAAAACACCCAGAAAAAATTGAATCGATTGTGACTGTAACAGCACAACATCGCCAAATGTTAGATCAAGTATTAAGTATCTTTGGAATTACGCCAGATTTCGATTTAAATATTATGAAAGACCGCCAAACTTTAATTGATGTTACAACGCGTGGTTTAGAAGGTTTGGATAAAGTAATGAAAGAAGCGAAGCCGGATATTGTACTTGTACATGGTGATACAACAACAACATTTATTGCAAGTTTAGCTGCTTTTTATAATCAAATTCCAGTAGGTCATGTTGAGGCGGGCCTTCGTACATGGGATAAGTATTCTCCATACCCAGAAGAGATGAATCGTCAATTAACAGGTGTAATGGCGGATCTTCATTTCTCACCGACAGCAAAATCAGCAACGAACTTACAGAAGGAAAATAAAGATGAGTCACGTATTTTCATTACAGGAAATACAGCGATTGACGCACTACAAACGACTGTAAAAGAAACATATAGTCATCCTGTACTAGAGAAACTTGGAAATGATCGTCTTGTACTTATGACAGCTCACCGCCGTGAAAACTTAGGTGAACCGATGCGTAATATGTTCCGTGCAATTAAGCGTCTTGTTGACAAACATGAAGATGTACAAGTTGTGTACCCTGTTCATATGAACCCTGTTGTTCGTGAAATAGCAAATGAAATTTTAGGTGAACATAACCGTATTCATTTAATTGAGCCGCTAGATGTAATTGATTTCCACAATGTTGCAGCTCGTTCATACTTAATGTTAACGGATTCTGGTGGTGTACAAGAAGAAGCTCCATCACTTGGTGTACCAGTTCTTGTTCTTCGTGATACAACAGAGCGCCCTGAAGGTATTGAAGCAGGTACGCTGAAATTAGCAGGAACAGACGAAGAGACAATCTTTGGTCTTGCTGATGAGCTGTTATCAGATAAAGAAGCTCATGATAAGATGGCGAAAGCATCTAACCCTTACGGTGATGGTCGTGCATCAGAGCGTATTGTAGAAGCAATTTTACAGCACTTTAATAAGTAAATAAAAAAGGCCCAATCGCATAGATTGGGCCTTTTTGTTACGGCTGATTGCGCATAATCCACTCTGCATGAGCATTTGTAGAAGGTGGCGGATCAGTTGGTGTTTTATTTTGGTTTGTTGCTTTTTTTGTTTGTTCGTTAGAATTAGAACTTGAATTTGAATCAGGATTTGAATTGTTTTTTGTAGTTGGATTTTTTGCTTTTTCTCCTAATTCTTTTTCAATTTCGTTACGCACCGTTTCGACACTGATTGGATCTGGAAGGAAGTAATAAATACCGCCTATCTTTTTGTCTTCGCCTTCAAGCTTTAACGTTTGTATTGTAGAAGGATCAAATCCAGAGAGTTTATTGTAAAGAGCAAGTCCGTCTGAAATAGGAATGTCGGTTTTTATATATTTTCCAACTACAGTCGTTAAATCTTTAATTTTAAATACAGTAGAGGTGGAGTTTAGCTTTTGGGCAACAGCGGCCAGTAATTGTCTTTGTCTAGCAGCACGACCATAATCGCCATTTGGATCTTGCTTTCGCATACGGACGTAAGCAAGTGCTTCTTCACCGTTTAAGTTTTGCTGTCCTTGCTTAAATTGAATTTTTTTGTAGTAATCCACGTCAGAGCGCTCCCAAAAATCGAAGGGTACGTCAACGGTAACACCGCCAACAGCATCAACGATACCTTTAAAGCCTTGGAAATCAATTTTAATATAATGGTCTACAGGAACTTTTAGAAAACCTTCTACAGTTTTGATTGCCATTTCCTCTCCACCGTAAGCATGAGCGGCATTAATTTTGTCTTCTTTTCCCTTTCCAACAATCAGAACGCGGCTATCACGAGGAATGCTCATAAGCGAAATCTTTTTAGTTTTCGGATTGACTGTTGCAAACATTAATGAGTCTGTACGACCATTTTGACCATCTGTCGCATAATCTTCTATACCCATAATGAGAATTGTAAAAGGTTCCTTTGTAATTTCTACATCTTCGTTTCTTAAATCCGATTTTTCACGAGTAAAACCACTATACATCCCCATAAGAGAAGAGTAAGAATTTAACACATAAACTCCTATGCTGCCAAATAAAAATGCGAAAATAAGGAAGAAGAAAAGTTTCCTTCTTCGCTTCTTTTTTATTCTGCTATTTTGGAGATGATAATAACGTTCTTCCATATATAATCTCCTTAGTTCGTTAGTTCATTTGTAGGGAAGTAATTCACTACATTAATCTTTGAAGGTGATAAATGGGTTATTCTTAGATAACATCTTGTTCTAAGTACAACATATCTCCTTCTGTAATTGTACATTTCCCGTTTGTTAATTCAATCATCCAATCTGTAAATGCTTGTTTGCCGTCTTCTTCTACATACGTATCAAATGTGACATTTTCTAGATAATGAATATCTTTAATGGCATATTTTGAATTGCGTAATTCATTTTCCACTTTGCCAAGTAATGTGTAATCAATCTCGGTTTGCATCACACGCATTAGTTTTCGCTGGACAACACCGACATGATTAATGCCTTCGCTTGTACACTTTCCATATGCACGAATTAATCCACCTGCGCCAAGTTTAATGCCACCAAAATAGCGTGTTACGACGACGACGGTATCTTTTAGTCCGCGTTTTTTTAGTACCTCTAACATTGGTACGCCAGCTGTACCGCTAGGCTCACCGTCATCATTTGCCTTTTGAATATGATCTTGTTCGCCAATTAAATAAGCGGAACAATTATGTGTTGCATTCCAATGTTGTTTTTTTATTTTTTGTATAAATTCTTGAGCCTCTTCCTCAGTTGTTGCTCGGCTAATATAACAAATAAATCTTGATTTTTGAATGACGATTTCGTGTTCGCCGTAGTCTTTGATTGTAAAATATTGTAATAGCACTTGTGTACGCCCCTATCTATCAAAATGACTAGTACTTTCCATTTTAAAAGCGAGCCTTTTTATATTCAAACATTTTTTCTAAATATGCTGAAGTTTTTGGTGAGTATTTTATCTTTTTGTTGTAATTTGTCGAGATGGTAGGTATAATTTCAACCGGCATTTTCATGTATGGATGCACCATTTGTAGTTTTCGTGTAAAATTAGGAAATAAAACTTTTTATAAGGCAGGTACGAAAATGAAAATAGCTATTGTTACTGATAGTACGGCATATATACCGAAGCAAATTCGTGATGAACTCAATATATATATGATTCCATTAAACGTTGTGTTTGGAACAGAATCTTATCAAGAAGAAGCTGAAATTTCAGCAGATGATTTTTATGTGAAAGTACGTGAACAAGAGGAACTTCCAAAAACTTCTCAACCAGCAATCGGAAAGTTTGTTGAGCTATATGAAGAACTAGCTAAAGATTATGATGCAGTTATTAGTATTCACCTATCAAGTGGAATTAGTGGTACATATCAAACATCAACAACAGCTGGACAGATGGTAGAAGGTATTGATGTATACACGTATGACTCTGAAATTAGTTGTGAAGTACAAGGATTTTATGTGCGTGAAGGTGCAAAGTTAGCAAGTGAAGGAAAGAATCCAAAAGAGATTATCGCTCGTTTTGATGAAATGAAGAAAACGATGGACGCCTATTTTGTAGTTGATGATTTACATCATTTACAACGTGGTGGTCGATTAAATAGCGCGCAAGCTTTCATCGGCAGTCTGTTACAAGTGAAGCCAGTTTTATATTTTAGAGATAAAATCATTATTCCGTTTGAAAAGATTCGTACACGTAAAAAAGCATTAAAACGTATCATTGAAATTTTTGATGAGCAAGCAAGTAAAGGTGTACCTATGGAAGCAGTTATCATTCATGCGCAACGTGAAGAGGAAGCGAATGAATGGAAGAAAGAATTAGAAGCAAAATATCCTCACGTCACAATTCGTACAGGTTATTTTGGAGCTGTAATTGGTACGCACTTAGGTGAAGGTGCATTAGGTCTTGGATGGTATACGAAGTAATAAAGATATAAAAAGCTCTCTTTTTAAGAGGGTTTTTTTACGGGTATGTTACGTTTAGTTGACAAGTTAATATTTGGAAATGGTAAAATGTACGTAAAATAAAATAATGAGGAAAGTTTTATAACTTACTTTTTACAAGAAACTATATTATAATGGAAGAGAGGTGAAACATATGGAGCATAATTCTTGTTTATGTCCAAAGTTTGAGTCAGCTTTTACTCTGCTTAGTAAGAAGTGGACTGGCTTAATTATTAAATCTTTGCTTGAAGAGTCGAAACGTTTTAGAGAAATCGCAGATATTATCCCAAATATGAGCGATCGTATGTTGTCAGAGCGTTTAAAGGAATTGGAAAGCGAGGGCATTGTAGTTCGTAATGTCTATCCAGAAGTACCAGTTCGAATCGAGTATGGCTTAACTGACAAGGGAAAAGCGTTAGAAAGTGTTATGGATGAGGTCCAAAATTGGGCTGAGAAATGGATGAAGTAGTATTTCATTTGTATTCGTATATTTAATAAAACGTAAGGAATTCCTTACGTTTTTTCTTTGTTT